>JBDTNV010000012.1:0-38553 GCA_039933555.1 Ignavibacteria bacterium | reverse complement strand
CAACTGGGTGTTATTGAGATTTGATCTTGATTTATCCTGTCTAGAATTAAGCAGTTCCAGCTCGTTGGCTTTAATTTTGGAAGTTACGAGCTCACAATTATCAAGATAATCCTGAGAAAGGAGGGTAAGACGAGTTTGTTCTTCAGATGCTTTTTTTTCAGATTCAAACAGTACTAAAGAGGAATCCAGAAATGAAACCATAATGTTTGATAGAGAATCAAGTTTTTTACTTTCTAATTGCTGCTGAGGGTTTTCAGACGTCAACGCTTTTAAATCATTGAGCGAGCCTGAAAGCGATAATTTGGATGAATTATATTCCTGAAGATATTTTGATTCATTGCGAACAACGTAGCCCCTTCTTTTTAACTGGAGAGTTGAAAGATGATGATTAATATCATCTGCCTTTTTAAGTACCTTGTTAGTATTATCTATTAAAAAAAGGGAATTTTTATAAATATCTATATTATTATAGGTAATCAGGCTTAAAACAATAAAACACAGCAAAAAAATCAAAAATGCTGCCGGAATAAACTTCTCAAGTGGAAGCTTTTCGACAAACTGTTCAATTGTATTTTTTCTAAATTCCTTCAATTTCCTTTAAATTCCTTTAAATTACGACATTTCTGTCATACGATAATTTGCAAATATATCATAATAACACCATATTAACCAAAAAAGATTTGGCACGGTATTTGTTCTATTGGTGTGGGAATAAATTAATAATTTATAATAAAAGTTAAAATGGAGGATAAAATGTTAGAGCAAGTAATTAAAAAGGAAGATATTGGATATTTAAGACTTCTTGTTGATATACTCAATTCAGAGATTAAAGAAGAAAAAAAAATAAAAAATAATTACATAATTAAGATTAAGAATTAAATAGTCACAACTATTAATATGCCAAAATTGAATATCCTGATACTGGTTGTTGAAAATGATAAGTATATGAATGAAACACTTTGTGAAGTACTTGAATCAGAAGGTTATAATGTAGAATCAGCATTAAACGCGCTTGATGCCATAAACAAAATAAAGCACAGCGGTAAAAAATATCATTTACTGATACTCGACTATAACCTTCAATATCTCCAGGGAATTACTGGATTAGATATATATGAGCTTGCAAAACAACATGATCCTGAAATTAAAGCAATAATGATCTCAGCATACGGCAGGGATAAAGAATTAAAAGAAAAAGCTTCATCAGCAGGAATAAATACTTTTATTGATAAACCATTTTTAATAACCGATCTGGTTGATTCAGTAGACGACCTTTCTAGAAGGTCAAATCTTCCTGCTTAATTATGAAAAATAAATTCAATTAATAAACAAAGGAGAAAAAAATGAACACTTTTAAAGCCTCAATATTCACATTAGTATTAGCGCTGGTATTAACTTTCACCAGCAATGCGCAAATTTCAAATAAACCGGTGACAAAAAGTACCGTTAAAAAACAGTCATACCCTGAATTTACAATTGCTCCTTCAGGAGGCGCGATCTTTCCTCTTTCCCGCGCCTTCAGAAATGATTTTAAACCAGGTGGAATGGCTGGACTTGATATGGGATTAAAACTCAACAAGGAAGTAGCAATATATGGTAAATTTTCATATATGTTTATGGCATCAAAAAAAACAGGCGCACCTATCGGACAGTATATGGAGTTTTCAGCAGGTCCAAGATATTACTTTACACATCCAAAGTTAAAATCACAGGTTTATTTTGAAGGCGGAGCAGGTGCTTATTATTTCAAACAGAATTCGTATGTAAATCCGGAAGATCAGACATCTACGATTGACCAGGTTTCAAAAACAAATGCAGGTATTAACGGCGGAATAGGCGCAAGCTTATACTTAACTGACGCACTGAGCATTTTAGCTAAAACCAAGTATCATAACGTATTTACTCAGACAGGTTCTGTTGGATTCATGACAATTAACGCAGGACTTGAATTTAAAATAAGATAAATATTATACTGTTTATTTATACTGCAGGAACTTTACTTCCTGCAGTTTTTTCAAATTATTTAATAACTAAAACACAACAAATGAACACATTCATCAAATACTTTTTAATGTTAAGCTTAGTATCAGTTTTATATTATGGCTGCAGCGAAGAAACAGACCCTATTAACCCCGGAATAACAGATACATCAGCAGCAAATTTCAATAATCTTTTGATCTCAGAAAGAACAATACCGTTCGATCTTTCATTAAGTGCAGTTAATCTCTTTACAGGCTTAATAGTTCAGGATTCAAGCAGCAATAAAGACGCTAATATAGTTGACTCTCTGTTTGCAAATGATTCCGTGTACTTTTTCAGATCAGGCGATCTTTCAGATTTTCCGTCCCAGGTACCCGGTTACAGAACAAGATTTGTACTGATATCGCTTAACTCCACGCAGGCTCAGTTTGATACAATGAAAACTATTCCCGATAGCGATACAACACTTTCTGAAAATGATTTCACAATGGATAATACCAATTCATTTACAGCGCCTCTTCTTTTCCATAGTGTATATGGTTTTTACCTGAAAGGTAAATATGATAATAATGTAACACCGTATCCTGTTTATGGGCTGCTTTACCTTGATGAGTCATTTAATGAGTCAACGGGTTTTAAACTCAGATTCGATGTTAAAATAAATAAAGAAGGCAAGAATAAATTTAAATCTCAGTAAAATAACTAAAAGGAGATACAAGATCATGAAAGAAAATTCATCGGCAAAAGGAATAATAATCGGATTCATAGCCGGAGGGGCAATAGGGGGTTTAGCAGCATTACTGTACGCTCCAAAAAGCGGCAGGGAGCTCCGAAAGGATATAAGTAAAAAAAGCAAGGAACTCATTAATGATGGCGAGGAATATCTTGATAGCGCTAAGACAAAAGCATCAGAAATCATTTCAGACGGCAGGAAAAAAGCAGAAGAAATGATAAGAGATGCAAGGAGCAAGGCATCTGCGATCCTGTTGCAGGGCAGGGATTATGTTACAGATGAAGCGTCAAGGATCAAAGATGCTGTAAAAGCCGGTGTAGATACTTTTAATGATGAAAGAAAGCACGTCAAAACAAAGTAAAATGCATTAAGCAGGCGTATTATGAATGCCGGGTACATTCACAAAATGAGTTGATACCCGGCATTCATTAAGCTGCAAATTTGAAGGTTCACCTGATATTTATAAACATTAAATCAATTTATATGCTTAACCATCATAACAAAAGCGAAATTAACGGAAGCTTTTTGGAAGATGAATTAATAAATAATGATCCTGTTGATGAAAACAGACTTGAAGATGAATATTCAGATGAAACAGATGAAGAATATAATGAGGAAATATATAAATGGCTTAGTTTTGCGATACTTCTTGTTTGGCTTGCTTCAATAATATATCTATAAAAACTTTATTTGTAGAAACCAATAAAATTTACGGGGGTAAATTTATGTTATGGACAGTTTTTGTAATTCTGATTGTGCTTTGGGTTTTAGGGATTGTTTCCTCAACTACCATAGGAGGATATATCCATATTCTGCTGATAGTAGCCGTAGTAGTTGTTCTTATAAAAATAATCAGAGGTAAAAATCCGCTTTGATAAAAAGGAGAAAAAATGAACAGCGATAAAATATTTTTAAGTGAGGTTTTTGTGCATTACGATTATTTCCTGAATGTTGCGAGGAAAATGACACAGAACGAATTTGACGCAGAAGACCTGTTGCAGGATACTTTAATAAGGGCATATAAGTTTATTCATTCATTTGAATCCGGTACAAATGCTAAAGCATGGATGTACCGTATCATGAAGAACCTTTTCATTAATTTTAACAGAAAGAAACAGGCTCATCCAAGTTACAGCCTGGATACCATCTCAGTTGAGCCTTCAGTTAATGAAGAACAAAACACACTGAGATATTATGAGTTAATGAAGCTTATAGAAAGCATCAAAGACGAATACAGGCAGGTAATTATTATGTTTCATCTCAAAGAATTTACTCTGATTGAGATCTCTAAAGAACTGAAGTGGCCCTTGGGAACTGTAAAAAGCCGGCTGCACAGGGCGCGGAAAGAATTTAAAAAAGTACTCGAAGATGCAATCTAAAACTTAAAATCAAAGCAGGAGGAAGCCATGGAACAATTTGGAAACCAGCTTTACATCGAAGGAGAGAACAATGACCTGTTCATTTATTTTCATCTCCATGACTTCAAAATAGGCAGAGCATCTGAAATTCTTGAAAGGTACATAAATACTTTTAAAGAGCGTGATTTTGAGAAAATAAATATATCATTCTGTAACAGGGGTGTGCCGGGTGAGCATTTGAGCGTTTATCGTAAAACCAATAACCGCGCAATAGCAAAGCTGCTAAAGGGCATAAAATGTATCTCCGCGCATTTCCATACAAAGGAAAACAAAAGAGTCATTAATAAACCGAAACTAATTACAAGGATATGTTAAAGAGAATAGAAGTTTACAGCGCAGCACCCCGCCCAATCAGGACACCTATAATTCCCGCAGCTTTTCCTCCTATTGACGTCTCTTCATACGGGATGGATTTCCCGTTGGGCAGAGCGGGGCAGCCTGAAGAGACTGCCCCACGCTGTGTTTTTAAAGCTGTACACGAATCATTTTATACGTCAGGACAAATACTGCATCTATACAGGAGCAATATAGTAAATGGCTAGGAGAATCGGGAATAAATCATCAAGAGGATTTTTTGAAAATCTGGCTCTGAAGCTGACAGAATTTGCAGGTTCAACCACCGCATTTATTCTGAGCTTTTCACTCATTGCAATTTGGGCTGCAACCGGTCCCCTTTTCAATTATTCAGATGTCTGGCAGCTTGTAATAAATACCGGTACCACAATAATTACTTTCCTTATGGTATTCCTGATCCAACGTTCGCAAAATAAGGATTCACTTGCTATTCATATGAAGCTCAATGAATTAATAGCCTCTATAAATGGCGCCAGTAACATGCTGGTAGAAGTTGAGGATATCAGTGAACAGGATCTTGTTATCCTTAAGAAGCATTATCAAAAACTTTCGAAACTCTTTGAAGAGGAAAACAATATCAAGCAATCGCATTCAATTGAAGAAGCAGAAAAACGACATAAAAGAAAGCTGAGTAAAAGATGAAAAATAAAAGAACCGCAATAAGCCCATTATTAATAATTGTATTTATATTTACAATTATTTTTCCGGGATGTGAATTTATCGGAGATGTATTTAAAGCCGGTGTGTGGGTTGGCGTTATTATCATAATAGCCATTCTCGCGGTGATTGGCTTGGTCATAAAAATGTTTTCTAAGTAAAAACAATACATTCAACATTGAACCCAGGCGGCGGTAACAGATAAATTCATTAAATTAGTTGCCGCTGCTAAATGGCTCTTAAGATCAAAGAGGTAAACTTTCCCGTACTCGAGAGCACTCTGAATCGCTTGCGCATTTTTTGCTTTGCAGATGCATTTTAAAGTCATTTGTTTACGTTGGGGAAAACGGGCTGAAAATTAGGTATATTAAGATATCTTAAAGATAATGGCTCATAATACATTGAATTCTCTTAGTTTAGAAGGAATTCCCATAAACTCTAATTTCAAAAAACATATTTGTTTTGTGACAAAAATGTCATAATGTGCTCCTACCACTAAAAAATCCGTTAAATTTCATATCAATTCATTTCATTTTTTGGCACAGTAATTGTACTTAATAAATATGCGGCAAGTAATTATTAATTCACAATATTTTATAAATATTATAATCTAACAAAATGAAAAATAATATTTTTTTAAAAAACGGATTAAAACTTATTTTATTAACTTTACTATTAAGTACATTCAGTATCAATGCACAGTTGAAAGAAAAAGATAATCTGCTCGGTGGTTCTCTAGGATTCTGGGCAAAAAATCAAAGTCCGATGTTTGGTGTAAATTTTGAATCAGAATTAACTCAGGCGGGTGTGGGTACGCTTGGACTTGGCGGAATCTTTAGATACTATACATTTACCAATACATACGGAAATGGTGACTCAAGGAAATATTCATTTTCATCAATCGGCGCTCAGTTGAATTATAATTTTAACCAGATCGGTGATGGAAGTTTCGTTCCGTTTCTTGGACTTGTTGCCGGATATAATTATGTGAATAATACTTACACAGATGTTACCAGAAATGCGGTGTATATTACTGATGTATCTTATACAAGCGGCGCGTGGATATGGGGACAACTTGGAATGAGATATTTCTTCAATCCAAAAGTCGCCGGATCCGTTAGGCTGGGACTTGGTAACAATGATTTTAACACTTTAGAACTTGGCGTAGATTTTAAGTTATAAATTAAATTAATTTAGAAAAGAGCAAATGGAATTTTCTGTTTGCTCTTTTTATAATTTTTGAATAGGAGTGAAATTTAATATGCTGGTAAAAAGTAAAACAGGAAAAGTAAGTATATTTATTATATTATTTATACTTGCAGGCTTCGTATCATGCGGTAAGAAGACAGACCAGACATCCTCAACCAGAACAGTTAGTGAAGCTGAAATGGTGGCTGTTAGCGGCGATGATTTTTCAGAAACCGATGAAGATCTTCTGACTGTTGATTATAAAGAATTCTATGATAAACTTGCTCCTCATGGCGAATGGATAGAAGTTAAAGGCAGGGATATCGGGGTTGACCTGAAAAAAAACACAGCAGCCGCCAATGAACACCGTACAATTACATTCAGTGAATTATTCGGTGTGAAAGATGCTTATGCTGATGACGCTGATTTTGGCGCTTTTTTTGTATGGCAGCCGGCTCCTAATTTAGCGGTAAGTCTCACGACAGAAGAAACTGTAGCGCAGCCTGTTCAGTACGTTCCATATTCAAACGGTCAATGGGTTAATACTTCTCAGGGCTGGTATTTCAGGGCTGCATCTGAACCGGAAGAAATAACGAGTCATTACGGCAGATGGGTAAATTCACCATCAGTTGGTTGGGTTTGGGTACCCGGCAGGGTATGGGCTCCGGCATGGGTAGATTGGCGCGAGCAGGATGATTACATAGCATGGGAACCGGTGCCGCCGAGTACATACATTATTAATAATATAATTGTAACGCCGCCGGTTGTGGAAGAAAGATATGTGGTTGTTGAAAAAAAATATTTCGCTGAGCCTGAGGTATATAAATACATGTACAGGGAACATAAGAATAAGATCATGATAAAAGAATGGCGCAGGCTGGATGGAGTTATGGTAATGAATAAAACTGTAATCAATAAGGGACCTGAAGTTTCTGTGATACAAACCTATACAAGTACTCCATTGGAAGTCATTAGCATCAATCCGGTGGTAAGTATAACACAGGTATCATATAACACTAATGAATATAAAGTTTACAGGCCAGAATTCCGCCAGGTAAAATCAAAAGGAAAAGTCACCCGGATAGTTACTTCTCCTTCCGCGTTTGTAACTTATGAAAATGCCAAAGTGAAAGATGAATTAAATAAACACAGCGGTAATGATAAGAAGAATGAATCCGCATCCAAAAATAAGGGGAATGAAAACCAAAATGATAACAGCAGCAAGGATTTCAGGAGTAACCGCAAATATATTGATGACGGTAAAATGAAGGATGGCGGCAAAACAAAGGATAATGGCAAAAACAAAGGCAATGGTAACAATAAAAATAAACAAAAGGATAACGGAAATAAAAACAAGGGTAATGATAACGGCGATAAACACAACCAAAAGAACGACAATGTAAAAAAAGATAAGGGTGGTAATGATAATTCAAAAGGGAATGATAACAGCAGCAAGAATAAAGGAAATAAAAAATTCCGGAATGATAAGAGTAACGGCAATTCAGAGAAGAATGATAACGCAGGAAGAAATAAAGTCGGCAATAAAAGAAACAAATAGCTGAGGAATATGGTTATTTACTAAATAATTCAATAAGAAAGATATAAACACAAGAAAGGAATAAAATGAATAATTTTAGAGCAAAAATATACAGAAGTATCATAGCATTTATTGCAATTGTGATCCTTGCCGCTGCAAACGGATGCGGACAGGATACTGTAACCCCGCAGGCAGATAACCTTGATTTCAGCGCAATGAGCACAGGTGATTCTGTTGGCAATAATATAGGAATATTGGTACTGGATACCGTTAAGATACTTATTAAGGATATAAAACTGAATGTTGCAAATGCTAACCAGGATTCTTCAAATTTTAAAGTCGGGCCGTTTGTTTTATATTTGAACATGGTATCCAATGTGAATATTATCAGCACCGGGTTTATCCCGGCCGGAACTTACGATAAGGTAAGATTTATGGTGCATAAACTTGAAAATAGTGAACCGGTGCCTGATCCTGATTTCGAAGATATTAACGGAAGGTATTCAGTGGTAGTAAAAGGAAGGTACAGCGGTATTTCCTTTGTATTTAAGTCCGATAAATCAGCTCATCAAAAGCTGACCTTCCCTGGAAATTTACAGGTATCAGCAAGCGGCAAATCAAACATTACCATGCATGTAAAACCATATATTTGGTTTATTAAAAATGGTATTTACCTTGATCCGGCAGTACCCGCTAACTTGAACGATATTGAAAATAACATTAAAGATAATATTAACAATAATTTCAAGATATTTGTGGATAATGACAGGAACGGACAACCGGACTAATCATATTTGAAAGAACGAATTGAAGAGAGGACATTACTAACCGGGTAATGTCCTCTTTTTTTTGCATGAATTCTTGTTGTAACTAATATAGAATATGGTTGTTTATGTACTTGTACCACTTAATTGGATATAATAATTTCTCTATAATTATCATATTCGGTAATGATACTCATCATATTCAAATAGGTATCTTTTTACTAATTTTGTAAAATGAAATTAATGTTTTTCAACCGAGTTTTACCTATTTTAACCGCTTTTTTGATGCTATTCGCATTATATTCCTGCGATGGTGTTTTCCCCTCGGAATCCAAATCAAATGTCCCGTCAGATCACACCCGAAACAGAGGCGGCGCTATGCATAAAGGTGAAGAAGGCTCAGATGAATGCAATGAATGCCATGGGAATGACCTTCGCGGCCAGGTTTACAATTACAATGGCACACTTGTTGTGACTTCATCCTGCTATCAATGCCACGGGAATGTTTGGGAAGGCGGGGGCGGAGGCGGTGATAAAAAACTCTTCAAAAATAAAAGGTAAGATGAAACCATTACTTATAACATTAATATTTGTTTTTTGTTTATTCCTCAATAGTCTCAATGTAAACTCACAGGAATTGAATTCCAAAGCCCCTGATTTTACCATGAGCGATATAAACGGCAATTCTATCAGTTTGGCTGACCTTAAGGGCAAAGTTGTATTAATCGATTTCTGGGCAAGCTGGTGTGTACCCTGCAAAAAATCGATGCCGCATATAATTGAGCTTTATAATAACCGAACAGACAGCTTATTTACAGTAATTGCAGTTAACGTAGATGAAGAAAAATCGAAGATAAATGAATTTGCCGGTTCTATAAATGTTACTTTCCCCTTCCCCGTAATTTTCGATAAAGAAAGCAAGCTGCCTTCTATATATAGTGTAGAAGGAATGCCTACAACTGTCATAATAGATAAAGAAGGTATTATCAGGTTCAAAGAAACAGGATTTACTTCTGAAGTTAAAGAAAAAATGGATAGTAAGATCAAGGAATTACTGTTAAAATAGAGAACATATCCTAAATTAATATATGAAGTTTTTGAAATTTTTTATTTTTCTGATTATTCTAAGTGTATCACTTCTTTTAAACGCTTGCGCAGTTGTACAGCCGTGGGAAAGGGAGCGTCTATCTGACCCGAATATGATGTTTGACGAAAACCCGATGGATAAAGGCGCTGAGCTGCATTACCTGTTTATCCGCGAAGGTACCGAGGGCGGTGATGGCTCGCAAAGTGGAGGATGCGGCTGTGGTTAAATATGCCGTGACTTTAATTTTGTTTGTATTTATAGCAAGTTCTTCAACAGGATATTCTCAGGATATTCCCGAAAACGAACTGGATGCAAGGATAAATTCATACTTCGATAATTTTGGGGTCATAGTTGTTTACCCCCAGGTATCATTCACCAAAAAACTCTCAGATAATACCGGTTTTTCTCTCAGATATCTTTCCGATGTTATCAGCTCAGCATCAATGAAAAGCTGGTTCAGAGTTGATGGCATTACATCAGCAACTACACGCAGCCAGGGCGGCTCTGATAACAGCCCCGATGAATGGCGTCATGAGTTCGGGGGAAGCTTCAGCCAGAAAATTTCTGATGGGGTGTTTACACTGAACGGTCAGTACAGCACAGAGCATGACTACTCATCAAAAACATTTTCAGCAGCAATTTCATATCCCTTCGCGAAGAAAAATACAGTTCTTCAGACAAATGTTCTGTTTAGTTTTGATAAAGTCTTTCCGCAGACAAGAACATGGACAAAGGATAGAGATACAAAATCGCTTAATTTTGGGATAACACAGATATTTGCCAAGAATATCATAACTCAATTTGATGCCTCTTATATAGAAGTAAAAGGCTACATGCTTGATGGCTACCAGGTTGTTAGAATAATCAATAACAGCTCAACATATCAAACTCTTGAGCCTGTTGAGCCCGATAAACGCATCAGGCGCGCTGTTGGTATAAGGACAAATATAGGGCTTACAAAACTAACATCACTGCAATTGGGCTACCGGTATTACTGGGATACATGGGATATTCAGTCACATACAATTTCAGCGGCCTTCAGTAGGAATTTCAGCGCTTCATTTACAGCAACACTTGACCTGAGGCATTACTTCCAGACAAAAGCGTTTTTCTTCAAACCCCAATATACACAGGTCGAAACTTATATGAGCGTGGATAGTAAACTTAATTCAGGTTATTCAGACCAGGTGATGCTAAGCATGGTATTCAAAGGCAAAAAGGGTGCCGGCTTCCCCTTCTTTTCGAATGAGAAGCTTTCATTAACAGGTTCGGCCGGTTTCTACCGCAGGCAGAATGATTCAGCTGACTGGTTCAGCCATTACACTACATTGTATGCTTACCTGCTTTCAATTGGTATTAGATATAATTTTTAAAAAGAAAATATAAATGAACAGAAGAAATTTTTTCCGCGTTTCCTCACTGGCAGCAGCGGCTGTAACACTGGGCAATTTCAGCAAAACAGGCAGCCTGTTTGCATCATCAAAAGGCTCTTCATCATTTTCACTGGAGCTCATCACCGATAACAGCTCAAAAGCAATTAAGCTGGCTGAAGAATTTCTATCGGACATTAATACAGGTATGGGGGCAATTAAATTTTCTGAATATTCACTTGATAACACTGAACGCGGAGACATTGTATTTTTTTCTGAAGGAGAGCTCCTCAATTACAAGAATACTACTTCTGAAACTTCTGCATCATTAAAAGAAATTGCTAAGGAGCTTGAGCTGCCAAAAATAATTAGTAACCCTGTTAGGTTAAGATTCTCGAGCGATAACACCGGATCAGCTGCTAAGAATTTCCTTGTTTTCCATAAACAGAAAATGATCCATAAAATAAGCACTGATGAAAATAATTTAAACCTTACAATTAATGGTTCGAAAAGTGAGCTTACATTGAATATCAATTCAGGAAAAGCAAGAGTTGTAAAAGCCGGCTGCACACATAAAAATTGCGTGAATTCAGGAAGCATATCACTTTCAAATGAGAGCATTGTTTGTATCCCGAACGAAATTCATATCATTGCGGAATAAGCAGAGTCTAAATACCCTTCCAAAAACGAAAGGCAACACTTTCGCAAAATTTATTTTTGCCTCTCTCCTTTTATTTTCATTTTATACCGTCCATTCACAGGAAAATAAGCTTTATGAATTCAGCGCCACCAAATATTTGATGGGCACTGAGTTTGAAATTACAGCTGTGCATACATCAATAGACTCCATGAAAAAAGCTATCTACTACTCACTTCGTGAAGTGGAGCGAATACAGGGCGTTATGAGCATGCAAATAGATACAAGCGAAGTTTACAGAATAAATTCAGCAGCAGGTATTAATCCCGTAAATGTAAGCTATGAAACATACTCTATAATTGAGCGTTCAATTGAATATTCAAAGAAATACAAGGGAGTCTTTGATATTACCATCGGTCCGGTTTCTGTATGCTGGGGATTCAATGGTGATAAACCGGTAACCCAAATTCCACAGCAAAGTACAATCGATTCATTGTTAAAGCTGGTAGGCTATGAAAAGATAAAACTGAATCCCGCTGATACTTCTGTTTACCTTGAACAAAAAGACATGATGCTTGATCTTGGAGGTATTGCAAAAGGTTATGCCGTTGATAGAGCTTCTGTTATTATGAAAGAAAAAGGTATAACAAACTTCATAGTCAACGGAGGCGGTGATATGTTTGTAAGCGGGTATAAAAATCCGGCGCAGCGAGTAAAATGGAGCGTTGGCATTAAACACCCGCGTAAAGAAAATAGTGTACTTGCAGTGTTTGAAATTAACGATATGGCTGTTGGCACAAGCGGTGATTATGAAAGGTTTGCGATAATAAACGGCATTCGCTATCATCACATTTTCGATCCCAAAACAGGCTGGCCTTCAAATACTTCCCAAAGCTCCACATCAATCGCCACTACAACCGAAGAGGCGGTAATACTATCCAAGTATTTTTTCATTAGTGGCAGCGGCCTGTTAGCTCAAAATAGCGGATTTAATGGCGTAATTGTCGATTCAAGCGGAGAAGTGACTTCCTCAAATGATATGAAAATCCTTTACAACATCATTTTAAGTAAATAAACACCTGTTCCCTTAAATTTAATTTAAAACAATCGCATAAATTTTTCTTATATTTTTGACCTAAACAGGATTATAATTAGGTGAAATAATTTATATATTTATTCTAAAAATATTATAGAAATATGGAACCACAACACAATTATTCTACGGGTAGCGGAATGCCGCAGCAGGTTTATGGAAAGAAGAAATCAAAAGCGGGATGCTTTATTATTGCAATACTCATAATTCTTGTTTTTGGCGGCGGACTAACATATGTAGTATATAAGCTCTATTATAAGGTTAGCGATACCGTTGAGAATTTTACTGACAAATTCAAGAACCTGAAAAACGATAAGCTGGGCAGTAGAAATGAAGACTCGAGGTTTCAGGGCGCTTTTATAGACGCAATCCTGGTACCGGTTACAGGCAGCACACCCAAATTATTCATGTTAACTGATGCCTCAAAGACATACATTGAAACAAAGAAAAGCCCCGGACATTACTCCACCGGGGTCGCGTGCATTGACTGCAAAACAATGGTCTATATATATGACCCCTCGGCCGATAAAGTAATTAAGAATACAGAATATAAATACCCGGATGTAGTAAACGCAACTGATATTGCTTTAAATAACGGAAAGGTTTACCAGTTCACCCGGGCGTATAGTGAAACACAGGCGGGGATCAATATTTATGACGCTGTAACCGGCGAACTCCTGAACGAGACCGCCGATTTTACTTCCAAATATCCCGAGCTCTCAAGCGGAATATCAGAACTGAATTACAAGCCTGAACAAAGAATTGCGAAGTTTGAAACTAAGGACGGAAGGAAGGACATAATTTTCAGTGTTGAGTTCGAAAGAATGTTTAAGAATGAAAAGGAATTGAGATCCACCATTGAAAATTCTGCTGAAGGCGAATCATTTATTTTCGCGATGACAAGTGAAGACAGAGATTCACGAAAACAGCTCTATAAAATAACTGCCCCAAAGAAAACCATCCTGGGCCAAGGTTCTCTGCTTATGAGCTATGCAGGTACGCCCGGAATGCTAAAAATTCATAATGCTGTTTCTGAAAAGGTCTCGGATAAAAACTATATAGAAGGCATACTATACTTCCAGGATGAAGATTACGTTTACATCATTTCACAGGACCAGGCAGGCAAGAAAGCAAGCCGTATACTTTCGTGCATTGACACAAAAACAGGCAGGGAAGTATGGAGCGTTCAGCAATCAGAGCTCTTCAGCTATATGAGAATTGATGAAGAAGCAAATTCATCTCTCAGCCTTTCATCATCAAAAAGCAAAATATCGATCCAGAGACTTGGTAATATTGTAATTCTTAAATTGAAGGGTGATGGTGTAATGGCATTTGATTCAGCAACAGGCAAAAAATTGTGGTCAATCCAAACTGAACCTGTTGGATTATTATAAATTTTCCGGTTAAGTGGTTTTTAAAACGGTTATTTTGATGTTATTTTTGTAATATCAAACATTAGCAAAAATGAGAACTCACACACTCGGGCATGGCATTTTGGAGCAATCAGAGCATGAAAAATGGCCTGTATCCAAATGGACTAAGTTTCTTTCAATTACATTATTCGCAGAAGCTGTAATTTTATTTTTTATATCATTCCTGTTGTTTTTTGTAAAAAGAACAGAAGGAGTTGATTCATTTATGATATCAGGCGCATTTGAAGGGACAACGCAGCTTACTTTTTTTATTTCAGTGAATATACTTTCAGTAATAATTGCTTTGCAAGGGTATTACCTGTATTTTTTTAACAATGAATCAGAAATTCAAGATGATTACTTACGGTTATTTTTCAAGACGGCAGGTATAACTTCAATTCCGATTTTTATTATTATCGTATCCGGAGTTTTATTTTATGTTTTCAGGTAAGTCCTAACATATACGGGGCAATTGCTCACCGCTTAACATATCAAGTATACGCATTGTACCAATGCGGCTTTTCAGCTTTACAATAGCTTCACCGGCGGAATTAATCCTGCCAATAATAGATGAGCCATCGCCGAATTTATGCGAACTCATTATCGCAAGGCATTTCTCAGCATCATTTGACGGAACAATCGCTATGAATTTGCCTTCGTTGGCTACATACATCGGGTCAAACCCAAGTATTTCACATGCTCCCTGCACATCTTCGTGAACAGGAACAGCTATTTCATCAATTAATATTTCCGTTTGTGATGATGATGCAAGCTCGTTTAATGTACTTGAGAGTCCACCGCGGGTGAGGTCACGCAGGCAGTGAACATCGATCCCTGCACTTATAATATTTTGAACAATTTCGTTGAGTGGCGCACAGTCACTTACTATTTTATGCTCAAACTCAAGTCCTTCACGCTCAGCCATAATTGCAATACCATGCCTGCCTAAATCACCGTTTAAAATAATAACATCACCTGACTGAATATTCTTAGGTGAAATATTTAATTTATGTTCTATAACACCAATACCAGATGTATTGATAAAAATTCCGTCACCTTTTCCGTTATCAACAACCTTTGTATCACCGGTTGCTATTTTTACTCCTGCTGCTCTTGCTGATTCAGCGATACTTTGCACAACACGCCAAAGCTCATTCATCCCAAAACCTTCTTCTATAATCAGTCCAAGGCTTAAGTATTTCGGAATTGCTCCGCTCATGGAGAGATCATTTACTGTTCCATTAATAGCAAGCGAGCCAATATCACCCCCCGGGAAAAATATCGGGTTTACTACGTATGAATCGGTTGTGAAAGCAATTTTGTTTCCGCTTAGCTCAATTTGCGCTGAATCATGATCCTGCTTAAGTATATCATTACTGAATGCCGCACTAAACATTTTTTCAATGAGCGAGTGCATAAGCTTCCCTCCCCCGCCGTGCGCAAGCAGCACTTTGGGGTAATCACTTATTGGTATCGGACATTGTAGATTAAATTCTTTCATTTTTCAATCCTGAGCGAAGCGCCTGCCTGCCGAAACGTCAGTTCAGGCAGGAAGGATCCAGTTTCTAATATTAAAAAAAACAATTAATTTTCAATTTTTTGAAAAATTTTCAAATCAAATTTCATGAATAGACCCTTCACTTCGTTCAGGGTTTTATTCTATATCTATAATACGCCGCACATGCACCCTCACTTGAAACCATCGTTGCGCCTAAGGGATGCTCAGGGGTGCAGATTTTCCCGAACGCTTCACATTCGTTTGGTTTTTTTATTCCCTGTAAAACAAGCCCGCTTATACATTCTTTTGGTTCATCAACAACCAAATCGGCCAGTCCGAACTTCAGCGAGGCATCGTACTCTATATAATCATCCTGCAATACCAGCCCGCTATCGGGAATCTCCCCTATCCCGCGCCATTTTCTTGTACCAATTTTAAAAACTGTGCTAACAATATTCTGTGCTGTCAGATTTCCTTCTTTACTTACAACTCTTGCATACTGGTTTTCAACTTCATGTCGGCCTTCTTCAAGCTGTTTTACGCACATATATATTCCCTGCAGTATATCTACCGGTTCAAATCCTGTAACAACAATTGGTACCTTGTATTTTTCAGCCAGCGGGTAATATTCATTATAGCCCATAACAGCGCAAACATGTCCGGCAGCTAAGAATCCCTGCACAAGATTATTTTTCGAAGATAGTATCGCTTCCATTGCAGGCGGAACAAGAACATGGGAGACAAGTATTGAAAAATTTTTTATGCCCTGTTCTTTAGCCTGGTAAACAGCCATTGCATTTGCCGGCGCTGTGGTCTCAAATCCAACAGCAAAGAACACTATTTCTTTTTGAGGGTTATCTTTAGCTATCTTCAATGCATCAAGCGGGGAGTACATCATTCTCACATCACCGCCTTCAGACTTAACCTGAAGGAGGTCTTTCCTAGAGCCCGGCACACGCAGCATATCACCAAAGGAACAGAAAATTACATCTTCTCTTGATGCAATTTCAATAGATTTATCAATCAGCTCAAGTGATGTAACGCAAACGGGACAACCGGGGCCATGTATGAGTCTGATGCTTTTTGGCAGGAGCTCATCAATGCCGTATTTAACAATGGCATGGGTTTGCCCGCCGCAGACTTCCATGATATTCCAGTTCTTTGTTGTAATGTTACCAATAAGCTCTGAATACCTCAGTGAAGCATCCTTATCCCTGTATTCATCGATGAATTTCATTTGCTACTCTTTCTCTTCACCTGTTAGTTCATCCAGCCCGTCAATTTCCTTAAGATACTCAAACACTTTTGCGGCTTCGGCTTCATCAACTTTATTCAACGCAAAGCCGACGTGAACAATAACATAATCACCAATTTTTGCCTCCGGAGTATATGCAAGGTTTACTTCTTTTACAATCCCGCCAAAGCTTACCTTGCCAATTTTCATAAGCTCACCGCCTGAATCATCAATACTCATTATTTTTCCCGGAACTGCTAAGCACATAACTTTATCCTTTACTTTATATAAGTTGAATATTTCATTTGCCCAAGCGATATGCCGCCATCACCTGCAGGAACCCTTTGCTGCGTGTAAACTTTGAAGCCTTCTTCAGTTAATCTGCTCTTAGCTCTATCAAGTAGATACTTATTCAGAAAACAACCGCCTGTTAACGCAATTTTCCCCATGCCTGTCTTTTTCGATATCTGTACGATTGCCTCAACAAGCGAATTATGAAATTTTGCTGAGATAATTCCAACAGGCGTTTTACTTTTAATATCATCAACAATTCCTTTTATGACATTGTGCCAGTTGAAAACCAGGGTATTATCACTTTCTTCATCAATTGAAAAACTAAAATACTCATTTGTTTTAACATCATCAGTGGCAAATTCCAATTCTATTGCTGCCTGAGCTTCAAAATTAGCATTATTCCTTAAACCAATTATCGCTGAAACGCCGTCAAACAGCCTGCCTGCACTTGATGTTACCGGGGAATTGAGTCCCTTATCAAGCATTTGTTTAATAAGCTTTGCATCCTTCATTCCGGTAATAGGAATATTTGTAAGCTCAAAAACTTTTTTACCATAAACATCATACAACAATGAAAAACCGATCTTCCACACATCGTGAATGGCTCCTTCGCCACCCGGTAGGCGGAATGTTTTAAAATGTCCTTTACGGATAAACTCCCTGCCATTTGGAATAATAAACTCCCCGCCCCATATCGTTCCGTCAGTTCCGTAACCTGTGCCATCCCATGAAACTCCAAGCAGATCGCTGCCATCCAGCTCGTTTTCAGCCATACATGAAAGCACATGCGCGTAATGATGCTGAACTTTATGCACGGTTAAGCCAAGTGAATCGGAATATTTCGTTGAAATGTAATCCGGATGTAAGTCGCAAATGACCTGTTCAGGCTTAAGCTCGTAAAAACTCTCAAGGTCATTAACAACACGCTTAAATGCGTTTATTGATTCAACATTTTCAAGATCGCCAATATGCTGTGAAATAAAAACATTGCTTCCTTTATTTATGGCAATCGTGTTTTTTAGATGAGGCCCGGAAGCAAGTACGGTTTTTCCTTCAATGTCTTCCATAACCAGCGGTAAAGGCGCATAACCGCGAGCCCTGCGGAGCATCATTTCATTTCCGCCGGCAAAACGCACAATGGAATCATCAACATGCCTTAAAATTTTACGGTTATGCACAAGGAAGTAATCCGCAATATCGCTTAATTTGCTGAACGCCTCTTCTTCTGAAATACAAATAGGTTCTTCTGAAATGTTACCACTTGTTGCAACAAAAGCAGCTTTCAGCTCTTTCATTAATATGTGATGCAGCGGAGTGTATGGAAGCATGATTCCAAAGTAAGGATTATTTTTTGCGCATTCATTGGATATTGCTGAATTGATGTTCTTTTTTTTCTTAAGTAAAACTATGGGCGCTTCAAAGGAAGTTAATGATCTTTCTTCATTATCATTTACTTCGCATTCCGCTAGAACCATTTCAATATCGGGAAACATCAGCGCAAAGGGCTTCTCATTCCTTTTTTTCCTTTGCCTAAGAATTTTTATAGCATCATCATTTCCCGCATCACAAATTAGCTGGTAGCCGCCTATGCCTTTAAGTGCAATTATGCTTCCTTCTTTGATTAACCTTACGGCATCTTTGATAGCATCATTTTTTTCTGAGACAGGTGTTTGATTTTTATCAAGAAGAGTAACTTTAGGTCCGCATTTAGGGCAGGCTGTTGGTTCGGCATGAAACCTGCGGTCTAATGGATTGGTATATTCAGCACGGCAGTCATCGCACATTTCAAATTCACCCATTGTAGTATTACATCTGTCGTAAGGCAGATCAGCTATGATCGAAAACCTTGGTCCGCAATTTGTGCAGTTAGTGAACGGGTAAAGGTAACGCCTGTTTCCGGGGTCGAATATTTCTTCAAGGCAATCATTGCAGGAAGATATATCAGGCAAAACAAGCGCAGTTTTGTTTCCTACTTCGGTGCTTTCCCTTATTTCAAAGTCAATAAATCCTTCGGCATCAAGCCAGGAGTGCTCAAAACTTTGAATGTAAGAATTTTTGGGCCTGTCTGTATCGATTTTTTGAATAAATTTTTCAAGGGTTGTGCGGCTCTCTTCTGCTTCTATGAAAACGCCCTGTGAGGAATTAATTATCCAGCCTTTAATGCCAAGCTCTTTTGCGAGGCGGTATATAAAGGGACGAAACCCGACGCCCTGCACGACGCCGCGTATAACTATCTTAACTTTTTGTATCAACTTTGCTTTTTAAATGCTGCTCTCTAAAAAATCACACCACTTTTCTATTCCTAAACCGGTAGTGCATGATGTTTCAAACACTTTTAATTCCGGGTTTATCTTCAGCGCGTTGCTTTTCAATAGCTCAATATTACAGTTCACGTATGGAAGAAGGTCTGTTTTGTTAATTATCAGCACCTTTGAGTTCATGAACATTTTTGGATACTTAAGCGGCTTATCATCGCCTTCGGTAACGCTTATTACAACAACCTTCATATCTTCACCTAGATCATACCCTGCAGGGCAGACAAGGTTTCCTACGTTTTCAATTATCAACAGGTCTGTTGGAATAAGGTCAAGGTTTACCAGGGAATCCTTAACCAGGTTTGCTTCAAGATGACATCCTCCGTTTGTGATTATCTGCACAACCGGCACGTTGTAAGCCGCAACCCTCTGCGCATCAAGATCTGTCTGCACATCCCCTTCAATAACGGAAATGTTAACACGGCCGTTAAAATGCTCAATTGTCTTCTCAACAAGGCTTGTTTTCCCTGAGCCGGGTGAGCTCACAATATTTATAACAAAAACACCGTTCTCTTCAAACTTGCTGCGCAGCTCTGATGCTATTGCGTCATTTTTTGCCAATACTTTTCTTTCAACTGTTATGATACCCATAGTGATCTTTTTGTTTTAATTATTTTAGTCTATTAACTCAATTTCAGAAACAAGCAGCTCTTCTCCTGAGAGAACCTGTGTATTAAATGAACCGCAGATAGCGCATTCACGCATTCCATACTTATTGGATGTTACCGCGCCGCACTCACTGCACTCAATTTCAAATTTAACAGGCTGTATTACCAGTTCTGAATTGTTTAAATTATACTCATCTTTTAAAGATTCAAATGCAAAAATCAGGGAATCTGCCACAACATTTGAAAATTCACCCAGTTTAAGCCTTATCTCTTTTACATGAGCCATTTCGAGTGTTGGTACATTCTGCTTCACGGTCTCAATTATATTCTCGGCTACTGATAGTTCATGCATATTATCATTTTGAAGCGGGCAAAATTATTGAAATTACAAATATGAAACTCTTTCTTTTAAAAAACTTATCTCTTCAAGGATCATTCTGGCGGCCTTGAGGCATGATACTTCCACTTCAAAGCTCATATCGGTCCCTGAGCCGAAATTTCCTCCTTCAATCGAGTAAATTACAAGGTTAGAGGGAAGCATTCCCATTTGCCTGGAAAGCTCTGCCGCTTCTGCAAGGCTGAAACTGTGTGACGAGTAATGAAAATAATCCGGTTTAAGCGAGTCTTCTGAAGTTTCAATCCTTCTTAATTTTCCGGTTTCACTTACATGCTGTGCGGCATCAGCAATATATACATTTTCGTAATCTTTCCAGCTTTCGATCAATTCAGCGCCTTCACCGCTCAATTTCTCGATCTCTATCAGGTGCTCAAGCGGAGAGCCTTTAATAGCGTCTTTAACCAGTTCGCATACAAACTTTCCTGCCCTGTCATCAGACCTGAATTCATTTCCAATTCCTATTAAGAGTATGTTTTTTTTCAATTAATAAAACCATTCACATTCTAATATATGTACATAATTCCAAATGGAAAAAACAATATTGAGCTTAGACTCTTTCAATGTTCAATTTCAAAAAATGAGTCGCGCACGATATGCATGGATCATAATTCCTGACAGCCTGTTCGCATTTCCATACTATTTCCTTTTCAGGCAGATCAATTATTGAAGGAATGAAATTCCTTAGATCATTTTCAATGGTTTTCTGGTTCTGTGAAGTTGGCGGTACGATCTTCGCATCCTCAATCAATCCTTCTGAATCTATCCTGTACCTGTGGTATATCATTCCTCTTGGCGCCTCTGTGCATGCGTAGCCAGTTGCTTCCCTGGGTTCTATTTCAACTGCAGGGCTATCAGGCATACGGTAATTTTCAATTATCCTTAAAGCCTCCTGGCATGAATAAATAGTTTCTATTCCCCTTATTATGATGCTCTTAAACGGGTTAAAACATTCTTTACCAAGGCCTGCTTCTGCGGCAATTTCTTTGCATAACGGGGTAAGTTTTTCATAATTCAGGTTGTAGCGCGCAATAGGTCCGACAAGATAGTTATTCCTTTCTCTTATCCTTGAGTGCAGGGCATGTGAATGTTCAGCGTGCTCTTCCCTGAAATGAAAATCATATTGTTCAGGAAGTATATCGATACCCTTATTTGATACTATTCTTCCTTCGTTAAACGGATATTCATCAGGGTGAACCAGAGATACGCATTCGTAATCCTGGAAAAACTCAGGAAACTGAAATGTTGAAGCAAATCTGGCAGTTTCAACTGCAGCATCCTGCGCCCATTTAATTTCATCATATAATTTCATAAGCTCATTTCGTGTTGGGACCTTATAAAATCCGCCTACTTTAACATTAATAGGATGAATTTCCCTGCCTCCAACAACATTCATGATATCGTTGCCAAGTTTTTTCAGTCTTAAAGCTTTTTTAACAATTTCAGGATGATCTTTTGCCATACCAACAACATCGTGATACCCCAGGAAATCAGGGGCATGCAGCATGTAAAGATGAAGCGTGTGGCTTTCTATCCATTCACCGCAATACAGCAGCCTGCGAAGCTCTCTTATTTCAGGAGTAATGGTTACTTCAAAAGCATTTTCTAAAGCATGAACTGCGCTCATTTGATAAGCAACCGGGCAAATACCGCAAATACGCGCGGTAATATCGGGTGCTTCTGAGTAATTTCTTCCTCTTAAGAACGCTTCAAAAAAACGCGGCGGTTCAAATATCCTCAGCTGAACCTGGTCAACTTCATTATTCTTAATTCTAATGTATAAAGCGCCTTCGCCTTCGACCCGCGCCAGGTAATCAACTTTTATGGTTTTATTTCTCATTTGCTTCACTTTCTTTTCTAAAGGCTTCCGCATAAGCATTAAAGTTTCTGAATACACTCATAATCTCAAATTTGGTACTTCCCATTTCCTTAAATTGTTTAGCCAGTGAAGAAGTATTCGTAGAATCCATTGGCCCATAACACCCAAAACAGCCGCGGTCATAAGAGGGACATAAAGCGTTGCAGCCTGTATGTGTAACCGGGCCTAAACACTCAGTTCCATGAGCGGTCATAACACAAATATTTCCTTTGAGTTTGCAATCAATGCAAACGCTGTAAGAAGGGATATTAGGTTTACGGCTGTTCAAAAACGCGTTCAATAGTTCAATAAGCTGGTATTTATTTATTGGGCATCCGCGAAGCTCATAATCAACGTGAACAAATGAACTGACAGGCAATGATCTATCTAATGTAGAAATATATTGCGGCGATGCATACACTATTTTTGAGAATTCTTTGGTATCTTTCCAGTTTCTTAATGCCTGGATTCCGCCTGCAGTTGCGCATGCGCCTATAGTAATAAGAAATTTGCAGTCTTTTCTGATCTGTCTTATTTCTTCAACATTTCTGGGGGTAGTTATGCTTCCTTCAACCAGGCCTATATCGTAAGGGCCTTTTAGCATTTTACTTGAAGCTTCGGGAAAGTAAGCCAGCTCGACGCCGCCGAGAACATCCAGTAATTCATCTTCTGCATCCAGCAACGAAAGCTGGCAGCCGTCACAGGAAGACATCTTAAACACAGCTAGTCTAGGTTTTTTATTTGCCATTTTATAGTTCCTTTATCTCAAATATATCCGTTACTTTAGAAAAACTGAAAACCGGCCCATCTTTGCATACAAAACTTGGCCCGTATTGACAGTGTCCGCAGAAGCCCAGTGCGCATTTCATGTTTCTTTCGAGCGTAAGATAAATATCTTTTTCAATCATTCCGTTCTTAATTAATTCATCGACTGCAAATTTCATCATAATTTCAGGTCCGCACACCAGTGCCCGGGTATTTTCCGGGTTCAATTCTACATAATCCATAAGTGTAGTAACAACTCCAACATAACCTCTCCATGAGCTGTCCGATCTATCTACGGTGACCTCGATCTGAACATCATATTTCTTTTTCCACGATTCAAGCTCAACTGAATAAAGGATATCCCGTGGAGATCTCGCACCGTAGAGTATAGTAAACTTTCCATAATCCTTCCGGTTCTTAAGAATATGGTAAATTGCAGGCCTTAATGGCGCGAGTCCTATTCCGCCTACAATTATACAAATATCTTTGCCTTTAATTTCTTCAAGCGGCCAGCTGCTTCCAAACGGCCCCCGAAGTCCGATTATATCACCTTTTTTGAGCTTGGAAAGTACATTAGTAACATAACCGACTTTATGAATAGTATGTAATATAGAACCTTTTTTTAAAGAATCAGAACTTATAGAGATAGCAGATTCGCCAATACCAAATGCATAAAGCATATTAAATTGACCGGGTTTAAAGTTGAACTCTTTTTTTTCCTCATTTTCATTAACAAGCTCAATAGTGAATACATCCTCAGTTTCCCAAAAGATCTTCTTTACCTTTACGGGTTCCGGGATCATCGGTTCTATCAGCGTTAATCCTGATTTATTTTTTGTCATTTTTCCTGTGATTTAAACGCGTTTATATACGTCCAGCAGCTGCATTCTTGTCGATTGCAGGCGCTGTTCCAGAATTTGTGAAAACCTTTTGAGCATTTCATAGCCCATTTTCGGGTCCTCTTCACATTTTCTTCTTAAACAGTCACCATCAAGAGCGATTGCCCTGACCTCTTCGAGCGCGTGCGCTTCGAAATGCCATTTATACGGGGAAACTATCCATGACCATCCAATTATCTGGCCGGGACCAACGGTCAAGATCCTGAGATTTCCTTTATCTCTTCCATTGATCTCCAGTGTTACCTTACCGGTCCTGATCAGATAAAACTTCTCAGCCTTTTCGCCTTCCTTAAATATGACTTCATCTTCGTGATAAATTACGTTAGAGGCACAACCTGTAAGCTGCTTAAGATAGTTTTCGTCAAGGTCCTTCATAAATGGATGATTTTTTAAAATGCCTGAAAGGTCTTCCATGATCTTTAATTTTTAGTTTTAATTTGAATTTTATTTTTATAAATATGCAGGTTATCAACTTCTTTTGTAATATCAATTCCAACCGGGCACCACGAGATACACCTTCCGCAGCCCACACAACCTGAGGTGCCAAACTGGTCTATCCATGAAGCGAGCTTATGGGTCATCCACTGACGGTATCTTGCCTTTGAGGAAGTTCTGAAACTTCCGCCGGCAACTTTTGAGTAGTCAAGGCTGAAACAGGAATCCCACCTCCGCCATCTCTCGGCATGGTCGCCGGTAAGATCAGTAGTATCTTCTATGTTAGAACAGAAACAGGTAGGACAAACCATTGTACAGTTTGCGCAGGATAGACAGCGCGCGGCAATTTCAGCCCAGATCGGGTTATCATGATTCTTATAAAGAAGCTTCTTAATACCGTCAGTATTCATGGTTTTTTTCATATTCACCGCAGCATTATTCACAGCTTCACGGGCTGCCATTACCTGCTTATCGCCTGCCTCGCCGGCATTGAGCTTCGCAGAAAGTTCAGCACCCCTTTGAGAACCTTCATCAAGAACAAAATAGTGCTCATCTTTATTGATCACTTCTGTAAGGGATAAATCGAAACCGTGTTTAGCTTCCGGGCCTGTCTTCATCGATACACAGAAACAGTTGCCGGCTGAACGGGTGCAGTTCACCGTTACAATAAAGATGTTGTTTCTGACAGTGTTGTAATAACTATCAGCAAACATACCGTTATTAAAAACTCTATCCTGGATAAATATCGCATTGAGCTCACAGGATCTCACTCCAATAAACGCATACTTAGGAGGCGACTCCTGCGGGGTATTGATATTGAACCCTTTGCCATTTCTGGCTCCTTCCCAAAGTTTTAAACGGGTTGGGAAAAGATATTTTTTCCATGATTGGGGACCAACTACATAAGAGAAAAGAGAATTATCATTTGTCTTTTTTAACCTGTATTTACCAGGCTCCTGCTCATCTATATAGCCGGCAGGCAGATCATTGATACTGTTTATTTCACCATAAACAATTGCGCCATCTTTTAGTAAGGGACCAATTGTTACATAACCTTCCTTTTTAAGTTCTTGGATAAGCTTATCAAGGCTGTTTTTATCAAGTGTTTTCATTTTTGGTTTTGCCGTGGCGGGCAATAACGGTTGAGTTAACTCCGCCTCTTACGGAAAACTCACCTTTTACTTCCATCCACTTTGGCTTTAATAAGCCAACAAGGTCTTCAAGTATCCTGTTGGTCACATTTTCATAAAATATACCTTCATTTCGAAACGATTGTAAGTAATATTTTAGTGATTTGAGCTCAACGCACTTTTTTGCGGCAATATATGAAATAGTGATCACACCAAAATCCGGCTGGCCTGTTTTCGGACAAACTGAATTGAATTCATTGGCACGGTGAGTAATAAGGTAATTTCTCTGTGGAAAGGAATTGTCAAAGACTTCTATAAGCCTTATTTTGTTTGGATCTGTCTTTACGGGATTGATCTTTTTCATATTCTTCTGTAATCCTTTAATGATTTACGTATTTTACCGTAAAATCACTAAAAATTGCTCAAAAAACTATCCATCTTACAATTCAAAAATATCATTATTATTCCGCATTTATTATGACGCAAATCATAGGTTTTTTGGGTAAAATAGAGTTATTTTTAAAAAAATACTGCTTCTAAATTTAATAAATAATGCTATGAAACCCAGATTTTACATCCTAATTATTACACTCTTGCTAAGCGCCTCATTATTTGCGCAGATGAACAACAAAAAAGGCAGTGATCTTTGTTCTGAGAGAAAAATGTCTATGCCTCAATCTTTCTATGAATATGACTCTCCAAATACACCCAAACATACTTTTGATGTATTGGATTACAATCTCAATCTTGATATCAGAAGCTGCTTCATTACTCCTTACCCTAAATCATTTACAGGCAGTGTAAAAGTTAAATTCAGAGTTGATACGGCGCTAAGCTCCATTAATCTGAACGCGGTCAACACTTCAATTGTTGTAAGCTCAGTTGGTTTAAGCGGTGTTTCATTTACACATACAGGGAATATTTTAAATGTAGTTTTGAACAGAACTTATAATCCGGGTGAAGTTACCGAGGTTATGATCTACTATTCACACAACAATGTAACTGATGGCGCATTCTATACAGGTAATGGCGGAGTGTTTACAGATGCTGAGCCCGAAGGCGCAAGGAAATGGTTCCCGTGCTGGGATAAACCCGGTGATAAAGCTACACTGGATCTTACAATAAAAGTACCCGCAAATGTTAAGCTGGGCTCAAACGGCAGGCTGAATGACTCAACACTAACCGGTGATTCATTATACTACCATTGGGTAAGCCGTGACCCTGTTTCAACATATCTAACAGTTATGACTGGTAAAGTAAATTATAATCTGAATATTGTTTACTGGCACAAATTATCAAACCCTGCTGATAGTGTACCGATGAGATTTTATTTTAACGCTGGAGAAAACCCGGCCAGTATGCAGAATATTATAGGACCAATGACAACTTATTATTCCCAAAGATTCGGTGAAATGGGATTTGAAAAGAACGGTTTCACAACAGCCCCCTCATCCGGTTTTACATGGGGTGGGATGGAAAACCAAACATTGACAACATTATGCGCCAACTGCTGGAGCGAAAATCTGATATCGCATGAGTATGCTCACCAGTGGTTTGGTGATATGGTTACCTGCGGTACATGGGCTGATATATGGCTTAACGAAGGCTTTGCAACATACAGTGAAGCGCTGTGGTATGAAAAAACAGGAGGCTATTCATCATATAAAAGTGATATAGTAAGTGATGCAAACGGTTATATAAGCGGAAATCCGGGCTGGCCAATGTATAATCCTTCATGGGCTGTTACAACGCCGGATGTAAATACACTTTTCAATACAGCTATCACCTATAACAAAGGCGCTTGTGTGCTGCATATGCTCAGATATGTTCTCGCAGATACAACAGTTTTCTTCAATTGCTTGAGAAGCTATGCAATGGATACGACTAATTTTAAATATAAAAATTCAGTTACTGATGATTTCGCAGCTAAGATAAGTACTGTATCAGGACAAGACCTTACATGGTTTATTGACCAGTGGGTTAAACAGCCAAATCATCCTGTTTACGCAAACCTCTACCAGTTCGCAAATAACGGCAATGGCACATGGAATATCGGCTTCCAGGCAAAACAGACACAGTCCAATACACCATTCCACAGGATGCCGCTTACTCTGAGAATTTCCTTCACAAGCGGGGCTGATTCCATTTTCCGTGTTGATAATAATGCTAACAACCAGATATGGATATGGACATCCAACCGCACGCCAACTTCCTTTGCTTTTGATCCTGATAACGATATAGTTCTTAAGACAGGTTCAACTGTTGCGGGAACAGTTCCGGGAGTTACGGGTATTTCAATTAATAATAATCAGCTGCCAAAAGTATTTACTTTAAAGCAGAACTACCCTAACCCGTTTAATCCTGTTACAAATATCAGGTTCGATATCCCGAAACGCTCTAATGTTGTATTAAGAGTATTTGATGTCACCGGAAAACTTGTAACAGAAATTTATAAAGGCTTAAGTGATCCGGGTGAATATACCGCTGATTTTGATGCGACCAGGTTCGCTTCCGGTATATATTATTACGAAATAACGGCAAATTCCCCTGAGGGCAGCGTTATTTTTAAAGATGTTAAGAAAATGGTACTTGTTAAATAACGCAGTTATTTAACCTTGTTTTCCTGGCTCGTTTTTGAGCTAAGGTAAAATAAATATTTCTAATTACAAAGAAACATTAAAGGCGTTCAATTAATTGAACGCCTTTTTTTGTATCTAAAAAAGAGTTATTTTCATGGAAATTTTGTTTTGAGAAAATAAATCTAAAGGTTATGAAATCCGGATTTTACATTATTATGCTGGCCCTCCTGCTTACCGGTTCTTTGTTTGCGCAAATGAACAACAAAAAAGGAAGTGAACTTTGCTCTGAGAGAAAAATGTCTATTCCGCAAAGTTTCGATCAGAGCGATTCACCAGGCTCACCCAATCATACTTTTGATGTTCTGGATTATAAACTAAATCTTGATATCAGGAATTGCTTTATTACACCCTTCCCAAAATCATTCACAGGCAGTGTTATAGTAAAGTTCAGGGTAGATACTGCTCTTGCTTCAATAAACCTGAATGCAATAAATACATCCATTGTAGTAAGCTCAGTTGGGTTGAGCGGTGTTTCATTCACTCACACAGGAAATATATTGAATATTGTTCTCAACAGAACTTATAATCCGGGTGAAGTAACTGAAGTACTGATCAATTATTCACACAATAATGTTGTTGATGCTGCTATTTATACCGGCAATGGCGGTTTCTTTACTGATGCAGCGCCTGAAGGTGCGCGAAAATGGTTTCCCTGCTGGGATAAACCATCAGATAAAGCTACGGTTGATCTTACTATTAAAGTCCCGGCTAATGTAAAAATAGGATCTAACGGCAGACTGAATGATTCATTGCTCACTGGTGATACTTTATATTATCACTGGATAAGCCGTGACCCTGTTGCGACCTACCTTGTTGTAATGACGGGAAAAGTGAATTACAATCTGAATATTGTTTACTGGCATAAAATATCAAATCCTGCTGATAGTATTCCATTGAAGTTTTATTTTAATACCGGAGAAAATCCGGCTGCGATGCAGAATGTATTACTGAATATGACAACTTATTATTCGCAGAAATTCGGTGAGCATGGTTTTGAAAAGAACGGGTTTGCAACCGCGCCATCAAACGGTTTTACGTGGGCAGGCATGGAAAATCAAACGCTGACAACAATTTGTCCCAACTGCTGGGGTGAAAACCTGGTCTCGCATGAATTTGCGCATCAATGGTTTGGTGATATGGTTACATGCGCTACATGGGCTGATGTTTGGCTGAACGAAGGATTTGCTACATATTGTGAGGCGTTGTGGCTTGAAAATACAGGGGGCTACACAGCATATAAAAATGATATTAACAGCGATGCAAGCGGATATTTTTCAGGTAATCCCGGGTGGCCGATATATAATCCATCCTGGGCTGTAATTACACCCAACACAAACACTCTTTATAATACAGCAATTACTTACAACAAAGGCGCATGCGTGCTTCACATGTTAAGATATGTACTGAATGATACAAATGTATTCTTTGATTGTCTGCGCGGTTATGCGATGGATACAGCTAATTTTAAACATAAATCCGCAACAACAGATGATTTTACTTCAAAGATAAGCCAGATATCCGGGCAGGACTTAACATGGTTTATGGATGAATGGGTAAAGCAGCCAAACCATCCTGTTTACGCGAATCTTTACCAGTTTGCAGATCTTGGTAACGGAAGCTGGAATGTTGGCTTCCAGGCAAACCAGGCGCAATCAAACACACCATTCCACAGGATGCCTGTAACTGTAAAAATTACATTTGCTGCGGGACCGGATACAACTTTCCGTATAGATAACAATGTGAATAACCAGGTTTGGATATGGACATTCAACAGGCAGCCAAGTACTTTTACATTTGATCCGGGCAATGATATAGTTCTTAAAACAGGTTCAACAGTTGCAGGGACGGTGCCGGGGACAATAGGTATATCCATAAACAATAGTGAGCTCCCAAAAGTATTTGCATTAATGCAGAACTACCCAAACCCCTTCAATCCTGTTACAAATATCAGGTTTGATATCCCAAAACGTTCGAATGTTGTACTAAGAGTATATGATGTTACAGGAAAAGAGGTCACAGAAATTTATAACGGCATAAGTGACCCGGGGGAGTACACTGCGGATTTTGATGCCGTAAAGCTTGCATCAGGGATATATTATTATGAAATTACCGCAAGTGAAACTAGCGGCAATATTATATTTAAAGATGTAAAGAAGATGGTGTTGGTAAAGTAGATCTAATTGTCATTCCTGCGGCAGGTAGGAATCTTAAAACTAAAGGCGTTCAATTCAATGAACGCCTTTTTTATTGCGGCAATTTAATATTAATTCACCGGCAAGTATACTATTACAATAAATTCATTGAATTTAGCTCAATAATCAATGCGTGGATAATTATCAATTTATTTTCTGATATTAATCATTTTAATAACTACTCCTATTAGTTAACTTTATGTTCGCAAACAAATGTTTATTAGTTTGCATTAATTGATAGTAGGCTGTAAAGTCATGAAAAATATAATTATAACTGTACTTGTATTGATGATTTCTTTTATCCCTTGTGAAACGAATTACGCAAATATCAGTGATTACACATTTACTCAAACAACCGGGACTTTCACGAGTATACATACCACAGGTACATATATTACCGGGGGATGTACCAGTTCGGTATTCGGAAATTTGCCTATAGGCTTCACTTTTATTTATAATGGGGCGCAATATACTCAATTTGGATTGTGCTGCAGCGGATGGATATCTATGGGTCCGGGCGCTCCCATGACAAATATTAATCCCCTGAGCGCGGGTTCAACCAATAACGTAATATCTCCCTTTAGCGCACAGTTAACTTCAACTGTTGCCGGAGACGGGATATATTATAAGACAGAAGGTTCTGCACCAAACAGGATATTAACAGTTGAATGGTGGAGTTATGGGTTCTGGTTAAACGGGTTTGATGAAATATGCTTCCAGATAAAGTTATACGAGACTACCAACGAAATAAATTTTGTTTACACAACAAACGATGAATATTCTATCAGAAACATTCAGGTTGGATTAAGAGGCTCATCAAATGCAGATTTCATCAACAGGCAAACAACAACAAACTGGTCACAAACAACTGCGGGCACTGTAAATACGGCTTCGTGTTTATTTTCACCCGGAATTACTCCCCCTGCAGGCTTAACTTTTGTTTTTACACCAAACCTTGTTGGGGCGGGTAATAACAATAATCAAATCCCCGTGAATTTTGAGCTTTACCAAAACTACCCGAATCCATTTAACCCGGCAACGAACATCAAGTTCAATATTCCAACATCATCCAATGTGATAATAAGAGTATACGATGTTAACGGAAAATTGGTGAGGGATATCTATAATGGTGTTTGTGATCCCGGATCTTATTCAGCTGATTTTGATGCAGTGAACCTGGCATCGGGCATTTATTATTATGAAATTAATGCAAGCTCCGAAAGCGAAAATATTGTATTTAAGGATGTAAAGAAGATGGCGGTTGTAAAATGACAATTAATTATTTTTTAAGGCTGTTATTTTAAGCTATTTTTAAGAAAGAACTGAACTTCTTTTAAGAAACCCGGCATATATTTGTATCAATCAACCGAAATATACAATGATTGATACAGAAAAAATGCCATTTATATCGTTTTCCGATGAAGTACTGCCAAAAGTTAAATCCTATATTACTGAAGAAAATGAATTTGAGCAAGTTATGAGAATTCTGATCGTAGAAGACGAAAAAGGAATTGCGAATTTTCTGAAAGATGGCCTTGAGGAAGAGGGTTTTGCTGTTGATTTTGCGGCTGATGGCAGAAAAGGCCTTGAACTTGCTTCTGTTAACGATTACGACCTGCTGATATTTGACTGGATGCTTCCCGGGCTAAGCGGAATTGAGCTTTGCCGCGAATTCAGAAAACTGAATAAAACCGCTCCTGTTATATTTCTTACAGCCAGGGATACAGTTCAGGATGTTGTATTCGGACTTGAAGCCGGTGCAAATGACTATATAAAAAAACCATTTGAATTTGATGAATTGCTTGCCCGCATCAGGGTACAGCTTAAAACCAGATCTGGTGAGCAGACTCTGTTAAAACTTTGTGATATTGAAATGAACCTCGATACGCACAGGGTATTCAGAGGCTCAAAAGAAAGAGAGCTTACACCGAAGGAATTTTCATTGCTTGAATACCTTATACGCAATAAAGGCAAGGTCTGCACACGAACAAACATTATAGAGCATGTTTGGGATATTCATTTTAATTCAGATACTTCGGTTATTGATGTTTATATAAATTTCCTCAGAAAAAAACTTAATCCAACAGGAAAAGAGAAAGAGCTTATTCATACGATCAGGGGCGTTGGTTACATCACCCGGGATGAATAGCCTGAACTAAAAAAATTGAATATCAGCCTGAGAAACAGAATAGCCCTTTTCTATCTAAGCGCAACATCAGTAATTACGCTGCTGCTGTTCGTTGTAATTTACCAGGTTGTATACAATACTTCCTTTGATAGCCTTGACGAGCGCCTTGAGTTTGAAGCTTTGGATATTCTTGACGACCTTGATATGAATAGAGATACAGTGTTTTTTACAGATGTTTCTGAATGGAGCGAAAAAGAACACCAGGATGTTGAAGTTTACCCTATTTTCGCCGAAGTCACAAATATTGATAAGATGACTCTGAAAAAGACCCCTAATCTGAAAAATGATTCATTAAACTTCATACCTTCAGCCGGAAATACATTCAACTCACAGCTGCATAATAAACAGGTAAGACAGCTGCAAAGTCCGATACTTAACAAAAAAGGCAACCTCTTAGGTTATATATTGATTGCAGTACCGCTTGAAGGCGCGGCAAGTGTAGTAAATAACTTAAGGAATGTATTAATTGTAAGTTATCCTGTTTTGCTTATTATTTTATTTTTTATATCCAGATACATTGCAGGTAAAAGCATAATCCCTCTGATAAAAGTGAACCGTGAAGCAAAGACAATCACAAAAGAAAATCTGAACACAAGGATAACCCTGCCGAAATATAAAGATGAAATCCACGAACTGGCGAAAACTATCAACGGTTTAATGAACAGATTAGAAGATGCCGTTTTGCGTGAGAAACAGTTTACTGCTGATGCATCGCATGAACTCAGGACCCCGCTTTCAGTTATCAGGGGCACACTGGAAGTACTTATCAGAAAACCAAGAGAGGCAGCGCATTATCAAAACAAGATACAATATTGTATCACGGAAGTTGACCGTATTGGGATATTGATAGAACAGCTTTTGATGCTTGCAAGGTTTGAAAGCTCACAAATAAACTCAAAGACAATTGAAATTGAGCTTAACCAAAGCATTAAGTATTGTGTTTTCAGACTTAGAGAGTATGCTGCTGAAAAAGGAATTAATATTAATTTCGAAGATAAGAACAAATACGTTGTTTATGCTGATCCTTCCCTGCTTGATATAATTCTTGAAAATCTATTTACAAACGCAATTAAGTATTCAAATGAAAGCAAACAGATAGATGTCTTCCTGAATGACCGGGAAATTGAAATTACTTGCTCAATAAAAGACTATGGCATTGGAATGAACGATGAACAGCTCTCAAGAGTATTTGACAGGTTTTACAGAAGCGAAGAAGCAAGAAGTACCGAAGTTGGAGGGCATGGTATCGGGCTGGCTATAGTAAAACGCCTTGCCGACCTGCAAAATATCACAGTCAGTTACAGCAGTGAAATTCTTAAAGGAACTACTGTTACCCTTGCCTTTGGGAAGAAAAATAAAGCGTAAACCCTTATTTTCATAATAGTTTAAATTTTTAGTGTTTTTTAAGAATCCGTTAATCTTTCTTAAAGGTTACCGGGGCTAATTTTGTATGTATTAAAGATGCAGGTAGTTCTAAATATCAATAATAAGCAGCAAGATTCACCTGAGATAAGTAAATAGAAAATTTAATAAATATAAATTACAAAAACATGAAGACAAAAATTAACCATTCTTCAAGACATTTAAAACTTTTCAATTACATATCCGGGATATTGATGCTGCTCTTTATATTTGCATCCCAGGTTAATTCACAGGACTGGTCACCAATAGGCGGCGGGACGAACTGGGAATATTCATTAGTTGTTTACAACAATGAATTGTACGCGGGTGAGCAGAGCGGAAGCGGTGGACACGGTGTTAAAAAATTTGATGGTACCGCGTGGAGTGATTTTGGCGGTATCAACGGTACAGTTAATGCAATGATTGTTTACAACGGAAAATTAATAGTTGGCGGTTCATTTACCTTGGCAGGCGGATTAGATGTAATGAACATTGCACAATGGGATGGCGTTGCCTGGTCAGATGTCAGCGGCGGACCAAATAGTATCGTTTCAGCATTTGCTGTTTATAACGGAGATCTAATTGTTGGCGGATATTTCACCGCAGTCGAAAACATGAGCGTAAACCACATTGCAAAATGGAACTCTAACGGCAGCTGGGCTCCTCTTGGGAGCGGAACAAATTCACAGGTCATGGCATTAACAACGTATAACAATAAATTAGTCGCCGGCGGATTTTTTTCAACAGCAGGCGGTGTTTCTGCAAGCCATATAGCGCAGTGGGACGGCTCAAACTGGTCACAAGTAGGTTCTGGAATTCCGGGTATTGTATATGCAGTAGCTTCAGGCAACGGTAAATTGTATGCAGGCAGTCTGTCAACTTCTTATCAGTGCATTGCAAGCTGGGACGGCACCACTTGGTCAAATCTTGGTAGCGGTGTTGGCGGCGGAACATATCCATACGTATTTTCAATTGTGGTTTATGGAAACGATGTTTATGCGGGAGGATTATACTCAACTGCCGGCGGACAAACTGTAAACGGTATTGCTAAATGGGATGGTAACACATGGTCAGGGCTTGGAAGCGGTTTTGGTTACGGTAATGCCTGCGGAGCTTTTGCAATGTGTGTTTTCAATGGTAATCTTGTTTGTGGCGGCATTTTTAGCTCACCTTATACAAACGTAGCACAATGGAATGGTCTTTCATTGACAGGTGTAAATCCTTCAAATGAAACCAATCCGGCTGATTACAATTTAGCACAGAATTACCCAAACCCATTTAATCCATCAACAAAGATAAATTTTAGTATTCCAAAATCCGGTTTAGTAAGGTTAACAGTATTTGACGAAACAGGCAGAGAAGTTTCACAGATAGTGAACGAAAATCTTGCGGCCGGAAACTATTCGTACAACTTTAATGCGGCAAACCTGGCAAGCGGAATTTATTTCTACATGCTAAAGGTAAATGATAATGTTGAAATAAGAAAAATGACGCTGGTAAAATAAATTTTTCACCGTTTCATATTGTTGTAAATAAAAAAGGAGGATAGTAATTATCCTCCTTTTTCTATTGTCCCTTACTTTTAGATTACATAAATCAGGCTGTTATTATACTCTTTCAGTTATTTGCACAATTCAAAACTTAGTGTAGAAGAACGGGTTACTTTCAACGTTGAGTATAATCTTCAGAGCAAGAGATGCCAGTGAAAGAAATAGCAATAGAAAAAGTATTGTATACTTCAATACTACTGTATTATTTATTGATACGTAAATATTCCTTATAAAATTCATATAATTTTTCTCCTAATAATTTGTTTCCTGCTTCGTTTAAATGCCCGTTTTGATTCAACCTGTTTGTTTTTATCATAATCTGTGAATCTGTAAAGCAATTGATCTTATTGACGCTGCAAAACCCCATTAGCTCTTTATTTAATGAATCCTGTGGTATAATTGAGACTAATAAGAATTTAGTTCCATACGCTTTTTGAAATTCTAAAATTGTAGTTTTCAGTTCTTCAGGTAGTTTCACGACTCCTTTTGTAAGCAGGTTATCTTCATCGGGGGTTTCCTCTGTCTGGCTCCCGTTATTACCGGCACTTGAAAGTTTCAATGCACTGGCAAGCAGATTTACAAACGATGAACTGTTCCTGATATAAGTAGCCAGTTTAAATTTCAGACCTGATTCTTCATTGCCAAAGTCAGCCGGCAGATTAAAGTTCAGTGGATGCTCATAGCCGCTAAGCCAGGCGCCATAATCTCTTTCTATAACAAGTATCACTGTTTCAGGCTGATATTTTCTTTTAAAAAACTCAGAAAGAAAGTACAGCTGGTACGGGTCATGGGAATAGAAGCCCAGATTTAATACCCTGTAATTGTTACCCAAATCGGCAAGTTGTTTTTGAAAGACCGAAGTTGCCATTAGTTCGGGTGATACCTCGGAAGCTTTAATGAAGGAATTGCCAAGAACAAAAATATTCTTAGAAGTTTGAATATCATTTACATCTATCCCGTTCAATCCAATATTGTTTCTTGAAAATATATTATTACCGCCTTCTACATTCCAGTATTTAGAGTGGGGTTTGTAAGTCAGCTCTTTTCCCCTGTATGGAATTCCCAATATGCTTGATTCAACTCCATAGGCCGGGTAGCTTAAAACAAACCGCACAATAATTTCAGCTAAAATAAAAGCAAATACTAATGCTAAAGAAATAAAAAATGCTTTCCTCATATAAACAACCACCATCCTAACGATACGAATATAAAAGTAAAGATAATACCTGCTGCATTAAACCATTTGTTTCTGGATAATTCGGCGAGTTTTTTGTTCTTTCGTTTATAATTATTCCACAATTGATAAATTGATAAACCCACACCATGCCATATACCCCATAGAATAAAATGCCATTCTGCCCCGTGCCAGAACCCGCATATTGCCATTACTAAAACCGGTATAATTAGGATCCGCCAGTATTTTTTCTTAATTACTTTGCTTAGCGGAAAGAAAAGGTAATCTCTTAGCCAGTCAGAAAGTGATATATGCCATCGCCTCCAGAAATCGCTTATATTAGATGCAAAATAAGGATAATTGAAGTTTTCCATTATTTTGATACCAAATAACATTGATGCGCCGATCGCTATATCACTGTAACCTGAGAAATCCATATAAATCTGAATTGAAAATCCAAGTAATGCGGCTAATACAACCGCAGTGGGATAGTTTCCATGATGGCTTAAAACCGGATTTGCATACTGCCCTATCCAGTCAGCAATAACCAGCTTCTTAAAGAGTCCGATTGTAATTCTCTCAAATGATTGTTCAATAAAACCGGATGAAAAGGAAATTCTGTTTTGAATCTGCGGCTTGAATTTTTCAAATCTTTCGATCGGGCCGGCCGTAAATATTGTGAACAAAGAGGAATAGCATAAAAATTCTCCAAAACTTCCTCTTTCTACAATGCCCCATTTAATATCTGTTAAATAGCTAATGTGCTTAAATGTAATATATGATATCCCCAGTGGAGGAACTATCATTGTTGTTCTGATATTGGAATCGAACCTGAAAAAGGAAATAATATCATTAATAGTTCTTTCGAAAAAGCCAAGATATTTAAAAATAATAAGGAGCAATAAAATTGAAGTTACTCCGAAAAATAAATATATTCCCTTTTTTTCCTTTTTCTGAATTAAATATCCATAGCAGTACGTAGAAACTGTAAGGCATGATACAACGATCAATGCGCTTTTATCATAGAAACCAATAAATAATAAACTTGAAATTGAAAGCAGGTAGGAACGATACTTTTGAACCGGAATTAACCAGTATATAACTGCGGTAACTAAAAGAAGCCCAAAAAATTGGAAACTAATTACCATACAATTAATTTATTTTAAAACTTGCCGATAACTTCTATCATTTTATTTACAGTATCAAATGTTTCAGCGGTGATCTTGGGTGCCGGAATATTTTTACCAAATTCAGTGGCAATGAACGTTTGAAGCGAAACCAATGAGAAAGAATCTATCAATCCTGTGGAAATTAGTTTAGTATCAGAATTTAATTCTGTATCGGGATCTTCAAGAAACTCGTTTTTTATGAATTCTAATAATTTTTCTTCCATATATGATTTTACTTAAACAACATATTTGATGAAACAAATCACCCTTATAATATTAAACAAAAAAGGTGAAACAGTATTTACTCTTAATCCACCCCTTTGGTATATCAAAATATTTTGTGCGGGAGGGGGGACTTGAACCCCCATGCCTTGTGAGCGCCACCCCCTCAAGATGGTGCGTCTGCCATTTCGCCACTCCCGCAATATAATAGAACAAAAAACTTTAAACCTTAAATGTGCACTTAACTGCCTTTGGCAGTTTCTGCCATTTCACTTCTCGGGTCTTCGACCCGATAAGTCGTAGGCCACTCCCGCAATATAATAGAACAAAAAACTTTAAACCTTAAATGTGCACTTAA
>JBDTNV010000011.1:0-41069 GCA_039933555.1 Ignavibacteria bacterium | reverse complement strand
GCTCTGATATGAATTCCGGGCTTTTCCACAGCGCAAAAGTTAAAAAAGGCTTTAGTTTATACTTTGGTTTAAAAGCTATAGGCACTTATGTAAACGGTGATAACCCGGCTGTAAAAAATGCAAATAACACGCTTGATATTATTCCCATGGCAGTACCGCAGGTACAGATTGGCTCAGTTCTTGGTACAGAGATCTCCGCAAGGTTCCTTCCATCTATCAGGATAGGTCAGTACGGCTCAGTTGGCATGTGGGGAATCGGGATAAAACAGGGGATCACAAGCCATTTCAAGAAGTCACCGTTAGATCTTTCCGTAGGCTTTGCATATAACAATCTTTCAATTGGTGATTCCAAAGATAAAGACCTTGTAAATGCATCATCAGTTGCGGCAAATATCCAGTTAAGCAAAGAGCTCAGTGTATTCACACTATATACAGGAGTTCAGTATGAAAAAACGAGTATTGATGTTAAAGTAAACTATGAAAATGCCGTGACAACTATGAACTTTGAAAATGATAACAGTATAAAAGCAATAGTTGGATTAAACATTAAGCTTGGTCCTGTAAATCTTAACGGAGATTACAGCTTTGGAAAAACAAATTCAATAAGCGCCGGTTTTGGATTTGGTTTCTGATCACATTAGTTAAGCTCAAAAAGTCCGGCAGCTGTCGGACTTTTTGAGCTTTTAGCATTGTATTGAAATACTAAAATTGTTAAAATTATCATGGGGAGATAACAAATGAAAATCCGCGTTTTTACAACATTATTGCTTATTTTATCAGGCATTTCATTCAGCCAGGTGTGGGTAAACCAGACAAATCCATCACCCGGTGTTTTATTTTCTGTCTATGCGTATGATGCCTCTACAGCCTGGATAAGCGGTGAATTGGGGAAGGTTCTTTATACATCAAATGGGGGTACGAACTGGATCAACAGGACAAATGCAGTTTTTGGTTCAAACAATGTACTAAGCATTCATGCTGTTAATCCCGCAACTGCTTTTGTAATTTGCAATATTAACGGTGGGAAGGTTTTTAAAACTGTAGATCAGGGCTTTGGCTGGCAGACTTCTTTTACAAGGGCGAATGCTACTTTATGTGATGTTCAGTTCCTTAATGCAACTACAGGTTTTGTTTTCGGAAATCCTGTTAACAACAGATTTTTTATAATTAAGACTGTTAATGCAGGGGCTACCTTTGATACTGTTTCAATTAACAGGCCAATTCCGCATGGTTCAAACAGCCAGGTAATGCCAAACTCTACATATTTATACCAGTCGGCATCTAATGGACCTATTTTCATTTGGTTCGGTACCAATGACGGATATGTTTATTACAGCACAAATACCGGCACAAGCTGGGATACTACTTTGATACAGCCAAGCACCCCTGTACTTTCTTTAACATTTTCGAGTCCTCAAAACGGACTCTCGGGCGGTGATGACCCCTATATGACTTTGAACGGCGGAGGTAACTGGATATTCCAGGGAGGTTATCCAAATACAGGCAGATATTTTTCATTCGAAAATGTTGCAGGACAATATTTTTATTCAAGCGGACCAAGTATATACCACTCCACCAATAATGCCTCAACATTTATCTTACAATTCACAAATGTATCAAAAGAAGATTATCGTGATCTGAGTTTTGTTCAAACTGCGAATGATAATTCCTTATCTGTAATTCATGGCTGGGGTGTAACAGGTGATGGAGTAATATCTCATTATACTGAGCCAATTGGTATTATACCAATTGGTACGAATATTCCTGAAAAGTTTAACTTATATCAGAATTATCCGAATCCGTTTAACCCGGTTACTACAATTACTTTTGATATTGCCAGACAAAGCAGCATTAAGCTTGATGTTTCGGATATCCTTGGGAAAAATGTAAAAGTTCTGTTTGAGGGTAAAATAAATGCGGGTACATATAAGACCGAATTCGATGGCTCTGACCTGCCAAGCGGTATATATTTTTATAGGCTGCAAAGTGAATCTGGCACTATCACAAAAAAGCTGATGTTGATAAAATAGCGAAGCTATTTAGAAACCTTGTTTCTAAGGCTGATTAAATGACGAGTCGTTTAAGAAGTCTGGCACTGACAGATAGATTAAATAGAGATCTATACTGCTAATTTTATTCATTGAAAAAGGTCTCTGATTTCAATATTTTTGTATTCTGCGTTAAAAAATCAGGTATTTTCAAGGCTAGCGTAGCTCAGCTGGTAGAGCAGCGCATTCGTAATGCGCAGGCCACCGGTTCGATTCCGGTCGCTAGCTCTTAACATTAAAATCCCGTTGTAAATAGCGGGATTTTTAATTCTTATCCACCTTTAATACTGCAAATTCATTTTCACTTTTTGTAATTACATATATCCTGTCTCTGCCGTTCGGCTTTATAATATGTTTTCCGGTAAACTCACCAAATGCCGGCAATACACATTGCTTTTCGGTAAAATGAAAACATGGCAGGCTTACGGACTGCTTTCCCTTCCCAACCAGCTTTACACCTGGGTGAAGGTGCCCGCTGAAAATATAATCACAGCCGTTGAGTGCGATATTTTCATCCATTGGTTTATGAGTGAAGAGGAACCTTTCCCACAGGAAATATTTTTTGTGAAGCTTTATTTCAAAATGCAGATATATTTCATCAGACATAATATCATGATTACCCTTCACAAGCGTTATATCTATTCCGTGATGGACCTCTCTCCAAGATTGAAAAAATCTTATATCATAATTTATCCCGCTGTGAAACATATCGCCAAGTATAAAGAGCTCATTCACCTCGTTTTCTTTGATTATCTTACCAAGCGTAACAAGATCAGCTTCTGCAAGACCGCCCGGAATTGCAATGCCCGCATTCCTGAAATGCCCTACCTTGCCCAGGTGAATATCCGAGACAATAAGTGTCTTATGCTTTTCTATATAAATAGCCTTGTAAGGAAGCAAAGTAAGCTCTTCTTCAAATAATGTGATCTTATGAGAATTATCTAAACTGATAAAACTCCCCCATAATATAATTTAACTTTCAATCTTTTTCAAACTTAAGCTGCATTTTCCTCACTCTGTCTTCAAGCTTTTCTGAACTCATTTTTTCCCTCATGAAGTCAACCATTATGGGAAATGCAAATGGCGTTGGCCTGCCCGGGTGTGTGATAATTATTTTCTGCTCTCTTATTCGCTTTAACGCAATGCGCAGCCTGTATTCTTCCAGCTGGAACTGCAGCATTTCTTCATATGCCTGCTTTATGAGCAGGCTCTCAGGCTCATATTTGCTGAATACTTCAAAAAGCAAGGCCGCTGAGGCCTGGATATTTTTCGAGGTTTTGTATTTCCCGGGATAGCCTGAAAAAACCAGCCCGGCAATCCTTGCAATTGGCCTGAATCTCCTTCTTGCCAGCTCACCGCTGTTTATGCTCTTATAAATATCTTCAGTTAAGCTTTCATCCGAAAATAAGTTATTATTTATCGCATCTTCAATGGGAATATCCGTATCACTCAGTAATTCAAAACCGTAATCGTTCATCGCGTAAGAAAATGTCATTGGCTTAAGCCGCGAGATCCTGTAAGCGAAAATTGCAGCCATACCTTCATGTACCAGTCTGCCTTCAAATGGATAAACGAAGAGGTGATGCCCTTCATCTGTCTGGAAGCTTTCTATCAGAAGCTCATTGCTTTTGGGAACAGCGGATCTTTCCGCCTGCAGGGTAATAATAGGCTTGATGGTTCTTATCTCAATATCTTTTGGATTTGCTTCTAATGCTTCGTTGAGTTTAATGCGAAGCATTTCGGTCAGTCTGGAAGATAAGGGCATCCTTCCCCCCGCCCAGCTTGGTACTCTGCTTGATCTTCTTTTGCTCCTTCTCACAAACGCAGTGTTATCTCTTATTGAAACTAACTCAACCGTTCTGCCCGCAAATGAAAAAACATCACCCGGCCGAAGCGAAGAAATAAATCCTTCTTCTATTGAACCAAGCCTTCCGCCGCTTAAGTATCTTACATTCATGCTGAGGTCACTATCTATCGTACCGATTGAAAGTTTATGGAACAAAGCTTTTCTTCTATCTGTAAGCTTATACAAGCCATCTTCAAGCTTTACTTTTGAGTATTCATCGTAATTTTTTAGAGCATCGCCTCCGGAGGTGATGAACTTCATTATCCAGTTCCACTCATCCCTTCTCAACGTCTGGAATGCAAAAGTAGAAGTAACCTCTTTAAAAATCACGTTCTCATCAAAGCCATCTGATACTGCAAGTGTAAGCAGAAATTGTATCAGCACATCATAAGGCTTAAGAATCGGTTGACGCTCTTCAAAAATTTTCCTGGTGATCGCCTCTTTTAAAGCAGCGCATTCAACAAGCTCAAGGGAGTGTGTTGGCACAAAATAAATCCTGCTGACCGCATCAGGCTGATGACCGCTTCTGCCGGCACGCTGAAGGAACCTTGCCACTCCTTTCGGACTTCCTATCTGTATTACATTATCAACCGGACGAAAATCAACCCCAAGATCAAGGCTTGATGTACACACAACAACTTTAAGCTTTCCATTATGCAAAGCTCTTTCAACCCAGCTTCGCATTTCTTTATCTATTGAGCCGTGATGAAGTGCAATTTCTCCGGCAAATTCAGGATATTGGTCAAGAATTTTCTGGTACCATATCTCTGACTGTGAACGCGTATTTGTAAATATAAGCGTTGACTTGCTAGCTCTTAAAACAGGTATAATTTTGTCTAATAGCCTTATGCCTAAATGCCCCGCCCAAGGGAATTTCTCAACTTCATCCGGCAAAATAGATCTTATCTCGATCTTTTTTTCAAATACAGCGCGAACTATTTTGTGCTTACTCTTATGTTCACCCAAAAGTACATCCATTGCTTCACTTAAATTGCCGATTGTCGCAGAAATTCCCCATACTTTAAGATCAGGTTTAATCCCCCTTAACCTTGATAGTGCCAGCTCGGTCTGCACTCCCCTTTTCGAGCCTAAGAGCTCATGCCACTCATCAACTATCACAGCCTTTAGATTTTTGAATAACGCAGCATAACCTTTTTGTGCAAGCATGACGTGAACGCTCTCAGGCGTTGTGATAAGTACTTCGTGCAGATTCTTATTCTGTCTTGCTTTCATTGATTGAGTTGTATCACCCGTCCTTGCGCTTACCTGCCATGGGAGTTCGAGATCATTCACAACATCCTTCATTGCCTTTTCTATATCTTTGGAAAGAGCTTTAAGTGGTGTTATCCACAGCATTTGCACGCCGTTTGGCCGCTTCTTTTTATAGTCTGGGTTATTTATGATATATTCCATTACCACGGGCAGCCAGAGAGCATAAGTTTTTCCGCTGCCGGTTGGCGCGTTTAATAAGCCGTTATAACCATTCAGGTAATGGTACCAGGCCTGTTTCTGGAATTCAAACGGTTCTCTTTGGTTATTACGGAACCAATTATAGACTAGCTCATAAGCAGCTTGAGTGCCACTTTGCTTTGGTTCAGCCTTTAATGATCTTTTTTTCTTTGGATTACTTTGCAGGATTTTCATTAAAGTAATTTCTTTAAATTATTCAGTGTATCTGCTTCTGAAGCCGGTTTATCTTTTCTCCATCTTGCTATTCTTGGAAATCGGACGGCAACTCCGGATCTATGTCTTTTGGATTCAGCAATACCTTCAAATGCAATTTCAAACACAAGCTCAGGCTTTACGGTCCGTACGGGGCCAAACTTTTCAATGGTATTTTTCTTGACAAATCCATCTACTTCCATAATTTCTGAATCAGTTAAGCCGGAGTAGGCCTTGGCAAAAGTAACAAGCTTTCCGGACTCCCATAAACCAAAAGTATAATCGGTAAAAAGGTCTGCTCTTCTTCCGTGCCCTTTTTGTGCATATATCAAAACACCGTCAATTGTATATGGATCTATTTTCCATTTCCACCAATCCCCTTTTTTTCTGCCAACGCCGTAAGCTGAGCTTTTCTTCTTCAGCATAATGCCTTCACTCACATTTTCTCTCGAGCCTTCCCTTGTCATTGCTAAACTTTCCCATGATTTAAACTTTATTATTGGAGAAAGTACAAGCGATTTGGAGTCCGATGCTTTGATAATTAGCTTCTCCAGTATCCTTCTCCTTTCCAATAGACTTTTGCTCCTTATATCTTCTCCATTATACTCAAGTATATCATATACTATCAATGAAACAGGCGCTTCATTCATAATTTTTGGAGAGAGGTTCTTTCTGCCAATCCTTGTTTGGAGAATATTGAATGAAAGCGGCTTACCTTCTGAAAAACAAATTACCTCACCATCCAGTACAGTACCATTTGGCAGAATATCTGTTAATTCATTAAACTCTGGAAATTTATCAGTAACAAGATCTTCTCCCCTTGACCACACAAAAAGCTCACCATTGCGAACGATAACCTCTCCCCTGATGCCATCCCATTTCCACTCAGCCTGCCATTCATCCGGTTCCCCGAGCGAAGAGGGTTCATCTTCAATTGGATAAGCTAAGTAGAAAGGGTAAGGCCTGGAAATATCCTCATAGTTTTCATCTCCAAATATAAGGTCATTATATGATACTTCTTCGGGATGCCAACCGCCCATAAGCCTGTGAGAAAGAATATTAGTTTCGATCTGTGTTAAGCTGGCCAGAGCGTTTATTACTATTTTCTGGGATACCCCTATTCTGAAACCGCCTGTAATTATTTTTATGAATACGAACCGTTCTTCCTGTGTTAAACTGCCAAGTGCCCCGATGATTTTCTTTTTCTTTTGCTCTTCATTCAGATCCTTCAAAGATTCAAGATATTTGATCCAATCAGAGAGTGTCTTGGAAGATCTTTTCTCAGGAGGAGGAAGTATTAAGGAAATTGTTTCGGCCATATCGCCGACAGAATGATATGATTCATGGGCAAGCCACTCAGGTAATCCGGAATACTCCACTGCCCACTCCCACAGCTGCCTTGTTTTGAAATATTTCTTCAGCTTCCTTCCTGAAAACAGATATAGAATCCAAAGCTTATCCAGATCAGGCGTAGCAGAAAAATAATCACTAATAATTTCCGTTTTCTCACCTGTCTTGTTTGTCTGGTCAAGTAATGTGAACATTTCCGCAAATCTTTTCATTGTTCCTTAAACTCCTCATCGCTTCCTGTTTGCTCACCCGTAAATTGAGTATGGAGCTCGTGAGCATCATAGCCTTTTTCTCTAAGCCATTTTACAAAAACGGCGGTAAATCCGTGGGTAACATATATGGTTTCGGCGCCGGTTTCTTTGATCGCTGAATTCAGTCCGGTCCAGTCAGCATGATCTGAGAGAGCAAATCCCATATCTATTGCCTGCCATCTTTTTGCGCCTCTTACATTCATCCACCCCGATGCATTCCCAATGGAATACGGCTCAAATTTGTTAAGCCAGCCATTGCCTGCCGCTGATGATGGCGCAATAACCAGATTGCCGGGGAAATCTTTTTTTGTATGCTCTTTGGTAACCAGTGTGGTTAATGGAATTTGGAGTCCCTGCTCTCTAAATACCCGATTCACATTTTCAATCGCGCCATGAGTGAATATTTTCCCTATTGATGGATCAAGATGATACAGGATTCTTTGTGCTTTCCCCAAAGAGTATCCACAAATAACGGTTGTTTTCCGTTTTGCTTTATTCCTTCTCCACCAGTTATTTATATCATCATATATTTCCTGCTGCGGTTTCCATTTGTATATTGGCAAGCCGAAAGTTGATTCAGTTACAAAAGTATGGCATTTAACAGGTTCAAAAGCTTCAGAAAGACCGTCATCAACTACTTTGTAATCACCGCTTATGACAGTAATTTCTCCCTTATGTTCAAGTCTCACCTGTGCTGAGCCCGGAATATGTCCGGCCGGATGAAGGGAAACTTTTACCCCGTTTATATTAATGACTTTTCTGTAATCAATACCCTTCACATTAATATCTGATCCCAGCCTTTGTTTCATAATGGGAACGCTTAGAAAGTGTGCAATAAATGACTTTGCGCATCGCCTTGCATGATCGCTATGTGCATGAGTAATTACGGCTTTATCAACATTTCCCCAGGGGTCAATATAAATATCTGCCTGCGGGCAATAGAGTCCTTTTTTTGTATATTTCAGTAAGCCTGTTTTCAATATTATATTATAATAATACTAAACTATCAATTCTAATTAACAGATTAAAGTTCTAAAACTTAACATATTATTTCATTGATAGTCACTCATTATACAGGTATTTTTATATTTTACTTTCCTGAAAATCTTTTCTTTTGAAGAGCGAAATTACACCAGAAATAAAACACACAAAGCCGGCAGATAAATTCTACACTAAATTTGCAGTAATTCTTGCTGCACTGGGGGGATTTATATCGCAATATTACTCTTATATTTACAATTATAATTATGCTTACAGGGATGCTATTTACAGAATGGAAGCTGCACGCAGGTTTTTTGATTCCATTACCCCCGGGATTTACAACCAGCTTGGAACTGTCTGGCTCCCAATTCCAAACCTGATATTAATGCCGCTTGCAAGTATAGATTACCTGTGGCAAACCGGCCTTGCAGCAAGTATCATTAACCTGCCTGCATTTGTAATAAGCTGTTTGGTAATATTCCTTATAATAAAACAAATAACTCAAGATCCCGCAGCTACATGGTTTGGTTTTTTGATATTTGTGTTCAACTATAATATCCTTTATTTCCAGACAACTGCAATGACTGAGCAGCTGTATTTAACATTTATGATTTGCAGCCTGTATTATTTAATGTTATGGTCATATGAGAACAAAAGGAATTTCCTGTTATACTCTTCAATTTTTGTTTCGTTGGGTATTGGTACCCGCTATGACGCATGGCCGGTTGCAATTGTTTCAATATTGCTCGTCCTGATAATCTGCATAGTTAATAAAGATAAACCCGTAAAGCATTTTTTGCTGATTGGAACTTTGCCTATTTTATTTATTGCTCTTTGGTTCTTGTATAACTGGCTAAGGTATGGCGACGCGTTGGAATTCTCAAGGGGTCAGTATTCAACACTTCACCAGTTGAAATACTACGAAGAGCGTGGAAGGCTGCTTACGAAAAATAATCTCTGGTTATCTGCTAAAGTATATTTTTCATCCATATTACTATACTCTGGATTAATAAATACAATAATTGGCTTTGCAGGATTGATAGTTTACAGTATCAAAGAAAAATTTAAGTTAAGGTCACTGCTATTATATATTCTTTGGATAGCATTACCGACTACGCTGATATTATTATATAAAGGCCAGCTAATAATTGAATTGCCGAATTCAGAACCGCCTGGATATTTCAACAGCAGGTACGGTTTGTATATTTTCCCTGCGATCGCAATATTTTCAGGTCTGGCAGCATCATACCTGCTGAACCTGAAATTTAAGAAAACTATTCTGTTACTGCTTGCTTTGGTTTTTGTATATCAACAGTACTTATTTTTCGATGATTTTCCCGTTAATTTACCTGCAATCGCAGAAGTAAAAGCTTCAAGCAACCAGATAAGCGAAAACTTATCTTTCTACCTGAAGAATAATTATAAAGGCGGAAAGATTCTATATGATAACATTATTTTTGCTCTTCATCCGTGGACAGGGATTAATTTGGTTGATAGAATTACCTTTAATTCATTTATTGTTGGTGCTGAGGCCATGAAAACCCCAAGCCAATATGTTGAATGGGTTCTTGTATATAAAGAAGCAAACAATGACCAGGTATATGATGCTGTTAAGGATAATCCTGACTTTCTGAATAATTTCGAGCTTAAATTTTCAGAATATGGAGTTGAAGCTTATGAGAAAAAACACTAAAGTGATTGGTAGTAAGGTATTTTCAAACACTTCTGATTGTCATTCCTGCGAAGGCAGGAATCTTGTTTCCATTTCAAAAGATTCCGTATCAAGTACGGAATGACAAGTTGGGGGGGGGAAGTTGAAAATACCCCACTACCTGTTATTTTAAGTACTTAGTATTATATTGAATAATATAATTTATAAAGATATTTTAAGCTTTCATAATTAATCTACCAATGAGTCAAAACGATATAGTTAAAAAAGCGGAAGAATTTGTATCAAACCTGCTGAGGGATAAACTGCCTCCAACCTTGGTTTATCATAATTTTTCACATACGCTGGATGTTGTAGGAAATACACGAAAAATCGGGAAAAAATCAGGTTTAAGCAATGATGAGCTTGAAATTGTTACCCTGGCCGCCTGGTTCCACGATGTTGGCTATACTGAATCATACAAGGGACATGAGGATAATGGAAAGGAAATTGCTGAAGCCTTCCTTACAGAAAATAACTACAGCTCTGAGAAAATCGCGAAGGTATTAAGCTGTATTGACTCGACTAAAATTCCGCAGGATCCCAAGAACATAATGGAGCAGGTCATTTGCGATGCAGACCTTATACATCTTGGACAGGAAGATTTCTTCGAATATTCAGATCTTCTGAAAACGGAATGGAATACGCTGGGAATTAAGAATGTTGAAGATACAGAATGGCAAAAAACCAGTGCTGAGCTGCTTTCTTCACATAAATTCTTTACACCGTATGCAAGGAAAAAGCATGAGCAGCAGCAAACCCTGAACTTATTACAGGCACAGAAGAATTATAAAAAGCTGCAGCAACAGGCAGCTGATGCCGCAAGCCGTAAGGCAAAGATGGAGTTTGATAAGGAGAAGCTGGAGCTTGAAAAGCAAAAGATATTATCCCGAAAAGACGAGGAGAAGCTCCAGGTTGAAATTGAAAAAATGGCGTTCAAGAAGGAATCAGCCAAAACTGCTGAGCGCGGCATAGAAACAATGTTCCGCAATACAGTAAGGACGCATGTTGAATTCTCCGCAATGGCCGATAGCAAAGCAAATATTATGATAAGTATTAACACGCTTATAATCGGCATTATAGTAACAACATTACTTCGTAAGCTTGTTGAATACCCGTATTTAACCGCGCCAACATTCATTTTACTCGCTGTTTGCTTAACATGCATAATATTTGCAGTTTTTGTCACACGCCCCAGCATTACAACAGGAATGTTTACAAAGCTTGATATTGAGCAGAAGAAAACTAATCTTTTATTTTTTGGTAATTTTTTCAATATGCCGCTCAGTGATTTCCAGTGGGGTATGGACCAGTTAATGCATGACAAGGAATACTTATACGGAAGTATGGTTAAAGATTTTTATTTCCTTGGGCAGGTACTGGGAAGAAAATATAAGTACTTAAGGATTTGTTATAACATATTTATGTATGGACTGATAATAGCAGTTGTAGCATACACAGTTGCGTTTATCTTTAATCCACAGCAGCAAACGCAGCCATTTGATCTGCTTCAATAAATTATTTTAGCATCAATTCTCGAAATGCCTCACAAGCCTTTCTCTTTCTTCAGGGGTTGTAATGACAACAATGCTGCAGCCTGTGTTCAAGACATGATCTCCTTTCGGACTGTAAGTCCAGTTATTTTCATGCAATACTGCAAGTATTAATGTATCCTGGAACTGTTCCATATCCATATCGGCAATTTTCATTCCGGCATATTTTTCTTTTAGTGATATTTCTTCAACCCTGAGATTTTTGTCCTTATCTGCAAGCATTTTATCAAGAAAGCTTACAACAGTTGGCCTTACCATTTCAGAGGCCATTCTCATTCCCGCAATGAAGTTTTCGGTAATAACGGTATCAGCCCCCGCTTTTTTCATTTTCTGCTGGTTAGCGGCTTCAAGGCACCTGGCAACAACTCTGACATTTGGATTTATATATTTTGAGGTAAGACTGATTACAAGATTCTGGTTATCATCACCGGTTGAAGCAAATATCCCCAACGCATTTTTGATGCCCGCCTTTTCAAGCACTTCTTCAATATCAGCATCTCCGGCAATTACAATAAGGTCAGGATATTTTTCTGTTACCATCTGGATGATTTCTTCGTCATTATCAATTACAACACAGGGCCTGCCGGTAGTATAGAGCTCATGTAAAATTACAGAGCCTACCCTTCCTGCCCCGCAGATTATATAATGATCGCTGAGTTTCTTAATACTTTTTTCCATACGCCTCTTTTTAAAAGTTTCTTTTAGCTGTCCTTCAACTATTAATGCTGTAAATGTAGAAATTATATATGTTGCGGTTCCGATTCCGGTGAAAGCAATTAATATAGTGAACAATCTGCCTGTATTATTATTTGTAAGGTCAATAATTTCGCCATAACCAATTGTTAAAATAGTAATTACTGTCATATACAGGCAGTCAATAACAGAATATCTGCCTCCGCCAATATACCAGTATCCAATTGTACCGGTTATCAAAACAATAAATAAGAGCAGAAACGGTATCCGGAATTTTCTTAACAATTCTTTTGTCATCTTAACCAAATTTAACTAATTGTGTTTTTAAAATCAGTGTTATTAATATTTTATTTAGTTATTTTTGTTATTCTTATGAGATCATTATACCTCATTAGGCACGCCAAATCCAGTTGGGATAATCCACTTTTAAAGGATAAATTGCGCCCGCTAAACTCGAGGGGTAAGCAAGATGCCCCATTGATTGGCAATATTCTGAGTAAACTGGGTGCGAAGCCTGATATTATTATTACGAGTCCAGCAAAACGTGCAAAAAGTACTGCAAAACGTATAGCACACGAAACCGGGTACAAGGAAAGCGATATTATTTTAAATGACTTCCTCTACATGGCAGGTATTGAAGATTTTGTAAAAGTTATCAAAGATATAAGCGATAAGAATAAGGAAGTAATGCTCTTTAGCCACAATTACGGGATCACAGATTTTGCGAATTATATCAGTAATTCAGATATTGAAAATATCCCGACATGCGGTGCAGTGAAAATTGTATTTGAGTTTGATACGTGGAAAAAAATAGAAAAAGAAAAGGGGAAATTGGCTTTCTTCGAATACCCCAAGAAATATAAAGATGGAAAATAAGTTTTTCAACAGAGAGTTAAGCTGGTTGTCATTCAATCACAGAGTACTGCAGGAATCAAAGGATCCCGATACCCCGCTATATGAAAAAATAAAGTTCCTCGCTATTTTCTCATCGAATTTGGATGAGTTCTTCCGTGTACGTGTGGCTTCTTTAAGAGCGCTGCTTGACCTTAAAAAGAAGACTCAGAAAGAATTAAAATTTGATGTTGAAAAGCTGATAGATAAACTGCATAAAACTGTAGTAAAAATGCAGGAAGAATATGGCAGCACATATTTTAATATCATAAAACCTGAGCTTGAAAAGAACAATATATTCCTTGTAGATCACACTCAGCTTAATCCATTGCAAAAAGAATTTGTATCTGAGCTCTTCAATACACAGGTAGTGCCGCACATCATGCCTATGATTATCGTCAAGAAGAAAATTACCCCTTTTCTCAGAAACCAGAGGCTCTATCTTGCTGTTAAGCTGACTGCCAAACACGCTTCAAAAACCGATAAGGTATTAAAGAACAAAAGATATATTTACGCAATTGTTGAAATACCAACAAACCATATTGATAGGTTCATAGCCCTGCCAAAGATAGGCAATGAGAATTATATTATGTTTTTGGATGACGTAATAAGGTATTTTCTGCCGCAGATTTTTTATGGTTACAATATTCATGAATCTTTTGCCGTAAAATTAACACGTGATGCTGAGCTTTACATTGAGGATGAATTCGTTGGCAACTTGCTTGATAAAATTAAGAAGAGCCTTGCAAAACGTTCAAGCGGCGCGCCATCAAGATTCTTATATGATAAAGCTATACCTGCTACATTTCTTAATTTCCTTAAACAGGCATTGCTGCTTTCGGAAAAAGATCTATACCCGGGAGGCAAGTATCATAATTTCAGTGATTTTTTCAATTTTCCTAATCCGGGTGTGAAAGAGCTTTTCTATCCTGATATTAAGCCAATAAAATCAAAAGAGCTTGATGAGCTTGGAAATGTTTTTGACGCAGTATCAAAAAAAGATTACCTGCTTTACTATCCTTACCAGTCATACGATTACGTCATAAATGCTATCGAACAGGCGGCTAAAGATCCTAAGGTTACTGCAATTAAAATTACGCAGTACAGGGTAGCCAAAGATTCGAAAATAGTTAACGCCCTGGTAAAAGCGGCGCACAGGGGGAAAGAAGTAACGGCTTTTGTTGAGGTCAAAGCCCGTTTTGATGAGGAAATTAATATCAAAAGCGCAGAGGAAATGCAAAAAGCGGGAGTCAAAGTATTATACAGCCTGCCCGGGCTTAAAGTTCACGCCAAGATAGCTCTTATAACCCGTAAAGAAGGCAAAGATTTTAAAAATTATGCGTATTTATCGACAGGCAATTTCAATGAAAAAACTGCGAGGCTCTATACTGATTATGGGTTCTTCACTTCCAATACCGAACTGACATTTGAAGTTGAAAGGGTTTTTGAATATCTTGAAGGAAAAGACCCGGGCTACACATTTAAGCACCTTCTTGTTGCGCAATACGGTATGAGGCAGGGTTTCATGTCGATGATAGAAAATGAAATTGAGAATGCTCAGAAAGGACTGCCTGCTGAGATTATTTGCAAGCTGAATAGCCTTGAAGATGAACGCATCATAAAAAAGCTTTATGAAGCGAGCCGCGCGGGAGTTAAGGTGAATATGATAGTACGTGGTATCTGCTGCTTAATACCCGGGATTATAGGAATGAGCGAAAACATAAAAGGTATAAGTATTGTTGATAGGTTCCTTGAGCATGACAGGGTTTATATATTTCATAATAACGGTAACGAGAAAATATATCTTTCAAGCGCTGACTGGATGAAACGAAACCTGAGCCGGAGAATTGAAGTCGCTTTCCCGGTGTATAATGAAGAACTGAAAAAAACGATAAAAGATATAATTAACATTAAGCTAAGTGATAATGTTAAGGCTAGGATAATTGATGAAAAGCAGACAAATGAATACAGACGCAATGGCGAAGAGACCAGACACCGCTCGCAGTATGAAATATATGATTACTTAAAAAAACCTAAAGCCTGATAATATTGAATCTTTCCATCTGTACTTCCTAAACCTTAAGCTTGAACTCTCCCATGTTTTCGGAAATGCAGCTATTTCCAATTACAAGATGCTCTAATACAGCCTCTCCAAATGACATATACTTATTATATACTTGTCTTAAGTTTTTAAACCCATTAATTTATGAAAAATTTTTGATATTAATTACTCAATTAATTTGATGAGAAAAGTAATTCCGTTTTTAATGTTTCTTATACTGTTAAATACTGCTGTTAAAGCGGATTCAACTTTTACAAAACAAAGTTCAAAGCCCTTTAAAACTACAATAATACAGGATATTGGTAATGACCTGAAATATTTTGCAATTGATTGGGGCTATTTTTTCGGAGCGCCCTTCAGCAGCTCAAAAAACCTCATTATCTCATCTGCAGTAGTTGGCGGAACAATACTTTCATCGACACTGGATAAAGATGTAAGGAAAGCAGTTTCAATTCAGGGCACAGGAACATATAATGGTAATTTCTGGGACGGACCTACTGCTTACGGATATGTTCAATATCCAAGCATTTTCGGGGCGGCACTTTATACAGTTGGTTTATTTGCCAGGGAAAGTGAGCTGAGAAAAACCGGCAGGATGATGATACAATCGCTGGTTTATTCCGGCACTATTGCGCTGGGGATCAGATATTTGTTAGGAAGACACAGGCCTTTTACATCTGAAAATAATCAGTACGAATTTTCCATGTTCAATTCTGCAGGCGATACCCAGTCATTCCCTTCAGGTCATACTGTCGTAGCATTTGCAACTTCTACAATTCTAGCAGAGCAGATAAATACGTGGTGGGCAAGAACTATATTATATTCATTTGCTGCATTAACAGGATATGCAAGGTTACATAACGATAAACACTGGCTGAGTGATATTATTTTCGGCGCTGCTCTTGGTTACGGTTCAGCGAAATTTGTTTTGAGCAGGGAGCGTGAAAGAGAAGAAAATGAAAAAAAGAAGATGAAAAAAGGAGGCGGCTTTTCTTTCTATCCTTCATTTAATGGATTTAGCGTTGTATATGGATTTTAAAAACTGAACCCTGTACCGAAATAAAATGCATTTTCTATTTCTTTTGAGCGCGCATAAGTGAACCTAAGGGTAATATCACGGTTAAGCAGAAACATGAATAACCCGCCCCCATAGCCTGTGTACCACATATTCGAGGATTCACCCTCACGAAATACTCTCCCTGTTTCCGCAAATGTAAATATTCCAACTGTCTCAGGTAATAACACATTCATTTTAAACAGCTTTAACCTTAATTCCGCTGACCCTAATACTGAACCATCTCCGGCAAATCTTTCACTTGCAAATCCACGTAAATATCTTGCCCCACCCAGAAACGCAGATTCAAAGAACGGGAAGTCACCGAGAATTTTTTCACCTCTCACACGCAAAGCAAGTGATACATTTTCTTTATAACCCAAATATCCGCGTAAATCCCCTGTTATTCTGCCAAATTTATAAGCCTTATCAAAAATTGAGGGGAAGTATCCGCCACTTATGCTGAAGTAATACCCTGTAAATGGCGCGGCCGGATGGTCACGTTTATCAAAAGTAACACCACCTGTTATACCAAGCAAGTTAACGGGTTTTGTTGTTAACAGGCCGGAATAATAATCTCCTGAGTCACTTTCTTTAACATCAAAATTCTTATACATAACACCAAGGCTGAAGCTTAGTTTTCTATCCCTTGGAAATGTTACAACAGGATCAACCGTGTAAACTTCATGGATTACTTTATAATTACCATGATTGTAAGCATGTTTATCAAACAGAGTATTATTACCCTGCCCGAAATAGTTATTTACTTCAATTCCTGATTTTCTCGCATGAAAATTCAAAGATGAGCGTTTTATCACTCCAAGCATGTCAAGATCAATATCCAGCAGCAAGCCGGTTATGTCTTTTTTCTTTGGAGCATATCCTGCAGTAAAATTCAGTTTGTATAAATATGGGTCCATCCTGAATCCGTATTTTCTATAGCTGTATGTTCCACCAAACAAAGGTCCAATATCAGGCGTATAATTAAATAAGGGGATGAAACTTGTCATATAAAATTTATCGGGAGGAGTTTCAGGGTCATATCTTAAGCTGTTAATTACTTCCTCATAATTTTTCTTCTCTTCTTTTTTTAACTTCCCTTTTGATTCCTTTAATTTCTTTGAAACCTTCTCATACTTAGCTTCAAATTTATCATCTTCCCAGCTTACATCACCCTTTATCTTTGATTTTTTCCCGTCATCATAAAATAATATTTTTTCATCTGAGCTGTTTACAATTTCATCTTTACCATCGCCGCCTATAATTCTTATTTTGGGAGCATTATCAGATTGACCGCCTATTATAACCTTATCATCGCCATCCTGAGTGTATATCCTGATCTCCTCTGTGATATTATTATCAAACATTTTCTGTCTCAAAACATCAGCCATTGATTCATCCGCATTTTCATCCCTTTTGAATATTGTGACCATAGTAAAATCTTTATCTTTGCCATAATCTATGCCGGTCACTGGATTAATACCGACTCTTACATAATCATCTTTATCAGTAGTATAAATATCTACTACTGAATTAATCAGTTCATAATAATCCTTTGATGCTTCCCTAAGGCCATCTCTTCTTGATCTAAGCTTTTCAGTGATTTCTTCCTTTGCTTTATTATAGACCTCCGGTGGTAATTTTTTCACAGCATTATCAATTACACTGTTGGTTAACTTTGATAAAACTTCTTCAGTAACTTCATCCCAGGAATTTTTCGAAAGAAATGTAAGGAAACGCTGGTCAATATATCTTCCGCTCCATGTCATAAAGCGCATATCAGGGTAACTCTCCCCAAAATTATTAAGCTGGGGTACATTTTGCTCCGCAATAAACGGCAGGAGTCCATCGAACTTCGCAAAAGCCTGGTCCCTATCCATAGGAAATGGCTTATAGACTTTCTTATCGCCTTCTTCATACCTTATCCATTTCCACTGGTCTTTATGCCTGTCCCAATCACCGAAGAAAATATCAAGCAGTCTTGCTTTAAGGAATGCTCTGGAATCAAGTGATTCATCAAACTCTTTATTAAGCCTCTCAAACAGCTTGACAGTACTAATTACTTTATCTGATCCGGTAAACTGTTCTTTACTTGGCACAATTTCCATTATACCAAGCTGGCCTGCAAATTCATTTTGAAATTCACCAAGTTTAGGGTCATTTGGTAAAAAAACAAGTGTGTATTCTGAATGAAATACATTGGCTGAATCAAGTATTGCATTAACAACAAAACCCGCATATGGATTAGATGAACTGATTTGATCCTGGACAATATCTTTTGCTATTGATTCCTGCAATTCTGAAGGAAGAGTTTTTTTTGGATCTTTATCAAGAGAACGGAACTTATATTCTTTACCATCGCCGCCTTTGAACTTCAATCCCTTGGTCTGCAGCCCCCCTCCTTTTTCTAAAGGGGTTAATCCTCCGCCGTAATTGCTGATATCAACGACACCTACTTTTACGGGTGTTGTCCACACATCACGCCAGTGTGAACCGAAGAAGAATTCATGTAAAAAGCCGGCCTCGTAATGTTTACCGGGTGTAACAGTTTTGTATTCAGAAAACCAGGAAGGATCGGTTTGAGCAAATGAGATATCCGAAATCACAATCAGTACAACCAACACCGTAAAAAAATATTTCCTTGATATCATCATAAACCTGATTATTTCTTTAATGGATAAATTACTATCAATGGTGTGTTTCCCCTGCCTTCATCACTGATGTATAAGGTCCCGTCACTCTTAAAGGCAATACCTTCGGCTTGTTTGTGTACGCTTTCGGGCAGGTCATCCTGTCCTAAGATATCACCCTCTTTGGATAATTCCAATATGGTATTGCCGCGCGCTGCAATAATAAAAAAAGTACCTGAGACAGGGTTTCTGGCTATCCCAGAAGGATGAAACTTCCCTTCTTCTGTATTATTCTTGATTTTCTTATTTGATATTATGAATCGCGGTATTTCCTGCATAGTCATTTTTTCAAGCGAAAACGAATATACGGTTTTATCTTTTGCGTAATCATCCCCGCCAAAATCTTTACATGCAAGTAGTAATGAATTTGTTTCGGGGTCGTAGCAAAGGCCCTCTGTATTATTTTTTGAGTTTAAAGAAGTTTTATAAGTTTTGTAATCTGCAAACGAACCATTTATACCTTCGGAAAATTCATACAATTTTCCTTTTGATTCAAGCAGGTAAAACTTTTCATTCGCATAAGCAATATCTTCAAAATCACCTTTTATTACTTTAATATCACCCAGCGAAAACATCTTAATTATTTTTCCGTCATCAGGATTCAGCTCATATATATCACCATACTCATCGCCGTGTGTAAACAGCCTGTTATCCGGTGTAAAAGTTATCCCGGAAATTTCCATTAATACGGAAGAAAGCTTAAGCACCTGCGGGTCTTGTGATGAAATATCATAATTACTAAGTAATCCACCCGCAGTATTTACTGCTTTCTTTTCAGACTTTTTTTCAATTACTTCCTGTTCATTTTTTTTATCGGTAGTTTTCTCTTCCTTCACTTTTTTTAATGAACAGGAAATAGCCGCAAAACCGCAAAAAACGAATAATATTATAAATAATTTGTAGCTCATAGTTCTGTTTATTTCAGCAAAATATGCATAATTTTTAATGATTTCAACAATACCATTTTGCTTCATTTAATACCTGCGGAACAAACACATATTAATAGAGTATAAAATTTAAGGCTGTGATAAATCTCAGCTTTTAAAGGAGGGAAAAATGTACGATACAATAACACTCATAAACAACGATAAGTACGGAGCGCCTGAGCTTAAAAAGCTTCACCAGGGCTATACGCTCAAAGGGTTCATTGTAGCCGTTACTATTCATATAGCGTTAATTGCCGCATATATGCTTGTGGCTTACATTAATCAATCTAAGGCTAAGGATATACCTTTTAATCCAAGGACACCGATCATATTGACTGAGTTTGACATCACCCCTCCATCAATTGATGATAATGAGATTCCGCCTGTTAAACCGGATGAGATTACACAGAAGGTCAAAGACCTGGCTTCTCTTTTGCCGCAGCCGGTAAAGAAACAGGACGCTGATGATGTTGTATTAAAAACTCAGGATGAGCTTAACAATATTAATACAAATACATCCAGAGTTGGTGATACATTAGTTATTGCAGATAACAACAATATTAAGATCGATGACTCAAAGATCGGCGATAAGATAGATAATGTTATTAAAGATATTCCGAAAGATATTACTTATGGCGTAAATGATGTTGATGTTGTTCCTGAATGCATTAATTTATCGCAGGTAAGATCTGAAATGAAGTACCCGGAGCTTGCAAGGGAAACTAATATAGAAGGAAAAGTTACTGTGAAAGTGTTAGTTGGCGCTGATGGAAACGTAATAAAGATAGGTTCTTTAACCGGACCTGAAGTTTTTCATGATGAAGTAAAAGATAAAGCAAAAGACCTTCAATTCACACCTGGCCTTCAAAGCAATAAGCCTGTTAAGGTATGGATCTATGTACCATTTAATTTTAAATTGAACTAAATAGATTGAGTTCGCTTCAGTAAACTGGAAATAATCTTCTCAAATTATATCTTAAGTATATATTATCAATATATTTAAGATATTATTTTATCCCCTATACACGTTAATTACATTACTTGATATTATTACTATTTTCAGAAATTGATTAATTCAATAAACTAAAAATTTGGAATCTATTCTGGATAAATTGCGGACTTTAAATAAAGACAGGTTCAGGGAATTAATTGAAGGATTAAATGTAATAACCTATGAATTTGATATTCAGCTTCACAGGTTTGCATATATCAGCAGGATGGCTGAAGCTATTCTCGGATATCCCGTAAACCAATGGTTTGAAAAGAGCTTTTGGTACAACCATATTCACGAAGATGATAGAAACTGGGCTTCAGAGTTGAGCAAATACAACATTCGGCAGAATAAAGATCACGAATATGAGTACAGAATGATTGCCTGTGACGGCTCAATAAAATGGTTTAAAGATATTGTATCACTGACCTATGAAAACGGAGTTGTCAAATCTCTTTACGGTGTTTTAATTGATATGACCGATAGGAAAGCAACAGAAAAGGAATTATATGACAGTAAAGAAAGATATAAAACTCTCGTAGAGCAGCAATCAGAAATGATAACAAGATGGAAACCTGACGGAATTTTTACTTATGTTAATGATGTGTATTGCAATTTTTTCGGCAAATCAAAGGAAGAGCTTATCGGTAAAACATATATACCTCAGATGCCTGTTGAAGACCTTGAGAGATTTTCACGGTTTTTCAAACAGCTTGATAAGAACAGTCCGGTAGGCCAGTTCACACATCGCGTTATAAAAAATGATGGTGAGATCAGATGGTTAAGATGGACTGACACTGTCATTCTTGATAAAGATGATAATGTAATAGAGTACCAGACGGTTGGCAGAGATATAACCGCAAGGAAAAGAGCAGAAGAAGCATTAAAGGATAGTGAGCAGCAGCTTCAGCTTATCTTTGATAATGCCCCAATAGGCATGGCGTTAAATGACCTGAATAAAAGTTTTCTTAAAGTTAACAAAGCTTATTGTGATATTGTGGGTTATTCTAAAAGTGAGCTTTTAACTATGACATTTGATGATATCTCTCACCCTGATGATAATTTCGGCTATGAAAAGAGATTCGAAGAAACTTTCAGCGATGATAAATCAAATTTCCATATCGAAAAGAGATATATCCATAAATCCGGGAAAACAGTGTATGTTGACTTGAGGCTGAATATATTGCGGGATATCAACGGGAAACCCTACCAGCATATAGCGCAGGTTGTTGATATTACCGAAAGAATCGAATCTGAGCAGAAATTAAAACAAACCCAGGCGCGGCTCACGGCAGTTCTAAACAATTTGCCAAACGTTGCTATTTATGAATACGGGACAAATGTGAATTTCGTTTCAGAAAATATTATGGATATTCTTGGCTACTCCGCCGCTGAATTTATGAGCAATGAATCTTTATTCAGCAAACTAATGCTGAATGAAGATATTAAGTTGTATGATGAAAAAGTTTTAAAATGGAAAAAGAGCGGCGCAAAGGGAGTAATAAGCAATGAAATAAGGGTAAGGAATAAAAACAATGAAGTCATCTGGCTTGAAGACCATATGTTTGAAGTAAGCCCTGAAAACGGTAAGCCATATTATTCAGGCATAATGATAGATATAACTGCCCAGAAGAAAACGCAGCTTAAGATGTTTGAAACCGAAACAAAGCTTACGGCAATCCTTAAGAACCTTCCAAAAGTGGTAATATATCAATCCGGAATGAATATTGATTTTATTTCCGATAACATTACCGATATGATAGGTTACTCGACCGCGGAAATACTCGGCGAAAAATATTTCTTTGGGAAAATAATGCATCCCGAAGATATAATAGGTGTAAAACAACAATTGATCAGATGGAATAAATTAAATGACGGAAGTATCCTGATAATGGAATTCAGGATAGAAAAGAAAGACGGTGGGTTCATCTGGATCGAAGACCATATGTTCAGGGTAAGAGTGAACGAAAAGGATTCTTATTTAACAGGAATTCTGATTGATGTAACTGAAAGAAAACTGACCGAGCAAAAGATCAGCCGTTCTTTAAAAGAAAAAGAGCTTCTGCTCAAAGAAATACATCACCGTGTAAAGAATAACCTGCAGGTTGTATCAAGCCTGCTTAAGCTGCAGTCAGGATATGTGAAGGATGAAAATTCACTGGATATCTTAATAGACAGCCAGAACCGTGTGCGTTCTATGGCGCTTGTTCACCAGAAATTATATCAGTCAAAGGATTTTACGGAAATAGATTTCTCCGAATATATGCAGCAGCTTTCACAGCATTTATTCAATGTCTTTAAGTCCAAGTCTCATGACCTTGAAATACTAATAAATTCAGCCGATGTTAGCTTAAGCATAGATCTTGCAATACCATGCGGACTTATACTAAACGAACTAATTTCCAATTCACTTAAGTATGCTTTCCCTGAAGGCAGAAAGGGTAAAATAAATGTTGCCCTTAACTGCAGTAATGATAGAGAATATGAAATAATTATCAGTGATGATGGAATTGGATTTCCGAAGGAAATTGACTACAAACAAACTAAGTCACTCGGGCTCCAGCTAGTTAATACTTTAGTTGGACAAATTGACGGAACAATTGTGATGGAAAATCATGTTGGGACAACTTTCAGGATCAAATTCGAAAAAAAATAGAACATTACTGCCCGGAATCTTTAAACACTTTACTAAATGCATCATCAATCTCATCCCTGGTTTTTCTGTAAACATTTAAAATTTCTTCATGAGAGCCAGTTGCATCTGCAGGGTCTTCAAATCCTACATGCAGCCTGTTTTTAACTTTCCCCGTAAATACGGGACATATTTCCTTTGCGTTATCACAAACAGTTATTACATAATCAAAGTCAATCCCCGTAAAATCATCAACATTTTTGGGATAGTGCCTGCTGATATCCAGGCCAATTTCTTTCATTACCTCCACAGCGAACGGGTTTACCTGCTTTTCGGGCCTCGTACCGGCCGAGAAAACCTCGAAATCACTGCTGAGGCTGCGAATTATCCCTTCTGCCATCTGGCTGCGGCAGGAATTGCCCGTACATAAAACCAGTATTTTAGTTTTCATTTTTATTAAATTAACAGAACCAAATATGATTGTTAAATGTTATTATATCAAACCATGTATTTTTCACAAATACTCATTTAGATGACAAAAAGCTTTATTGTAATATTATTCATTATAATGGCACTATTGCTAGGCTGCGGGATTAAGCCTGACGGCAATTTTGAGCTATACTCTGGTACTATAGATTCAACCAATAGAACAGGAGATGAGAAAAATAATCTCTCCGAGCTTGAAGAGACATTCCCCAATTTAGACTACAATAAAGTAATAAAAGAACAATCTAAAATTATCTCTTCAGGGATGTCAATTACAGTATTTAAATATTTCGTAATTTTTTCTGATCTTGATGATGAACTCACCTATAAATTAATCGATACCGATATACGGAATACTGTTGAAGCAATGACAAATAATTATGTTAACAAGTTACCTGATATAGTCACACCAATATATCTCTTTTCTGAATATGATGATTACAAAGAATTTGTATTAAAGAATTACGATATTCCTGAAAATGATATTTCACCTTACGGTTTTTTCAAGATTTCCAAAAATGTAATTGTCATAAGATATGTAAGCTGGAAAGGCAGCATCTTACATGAAATTACTCACAGGTTCATCAAAGCTGATTTTCCAAACGCTCCCTCCTGGTTTGATGAAGGATTTGCATCACTGAATGAAAAATCTGTCTATAAAAACGGGAATCTTATCGGAGATTTCAGCCTGAGGATAATTCCCTTAAGGCGGGCAATTAATGAAGATACTTATACAGGTCTTCAATATCTTATGGAAACAAATGATAATGAGCTTTACGGAAAAAGAGCGCCATACTATTACGCACAGGCCAGGTATTTATTAATGTACCTTCAGGAAAATGGTATGCTGGATAAATACTACAGGAATTTCAGGGATACACATGAAAATGACAACACGGGAATATCACAGATTAAAGAAATTACCGGAAAGTCTTTAGTAGAACTCGACGAAGAATACCTTAATTATATTAAAAGCTTCAAACAAAATTAACTTTCTCTCAGCCTGCAATGGCATCCGCAGCTTCTTCACCTGTTATTATCGCGCCTTCCATGAATCCCTGCCAGTCTGCAAGATGCTCACCCGCGAAATGTGTGCTCATAAATTTCTTCTTTAATACCGGCATAACAGTGTACCATTGACCCGTTCCATACAATGCATATGCGCCTTTTGTATATTCATCCATTCCCCAATAATAATTTACCTGCGAAACAATTTTATCTTTAACATTGCCAAATGCGGCTTTAAGTGAGTCATTTATCATATTTGTTTTAAACTCTTCGTTTTGCCTGCTAACAACATCGGCTTTATCTCCTATTGTGTAAGAGATGAGTGCTCCCTTACTGCCCTTCTGATTCTTTGTTGCGTGATAGAAATAATGTCCGTATACATCGGTAACCATATCAAAATCTTCATCTTTCCAGAATCTCTCATTAAATAATAACGCATGCTTGCAAATCCTTGCATACTGAAGTTGATTCAAAGCATTGATTTTCTCTTCAGGCAATCCGGGTTTCCAGTTTATTTTATTAAGTGAATAGACAGGCGCAGTACAAATCAGATTATCACCGGAAAAAACCAGGCCATTATCGCATAACACATCAACCTTACCGTCACTTTGATGTACTTCGGTAACTTTATGTTTCAATTTGATATTATCCTCACCTACTCTCTTGGCAAGCTCCTCAGCAAAGCGGCTGTTACCGCCCCTTATCTTGTAATCCATTTCGTTTTTCTCGCTCGATTCAGCATATTCAGCAATAGCTGCATAAGCTGATACGTGCCTGATACTCTCACCAAAATCAGTGCTGTCAGTAAGGTCTCTAATCTGCAGGTCGCGCTCATTTATTCCGTTATTCACCAGGTATCTCCACCAATCCATTTTATCAAGTCTTTTTTTATCTTCTTCCCTGAAATTCGCATAGTCTTTTATAATCTTCTCGAACTTCTTCTTCCATTCATCTGAATAGTTCCATGAGCCTTTGGGAAAGTATTCGCCCGCAAACGTTAAATGAGATTCAAACTGGTTGTTAAACAGTTCAAGCCCGAATTCCTTACACATTGCAATTAATCTTTCATGCGATGCGCCCACCCACTCCGCGCCAAGCTCAATAACAAGGTCTTCATCTTTATCGATCTGGTGAGAAAACACACGACCGCCGATACGCCCCCTGCTTTCCAGCAGTACAACTTTGCATCCTTTTTGTTTCAGCCTGTAAGCAGCCGCCAGCCCCGAAAATCCTGCGCCTATTATCACAACTTTAGGCTTAACACCTTTATTAATATTAAACCCGGCAGGCAGTATCACAGTACCCGCGGCTAAAATTGCAGATTGTTTCAGGAAATCTCTTCTTGTGCTCATATAGTTATCAATTAAATTGCTTTACCTATAAAGTAAATTATTAATATAATGTATGAAATTGCGAATGCTAAAAAACTTACCCTGTCAAGCTTTTGTGATTCTTTTACTTTCCCGGTCTTAACATAATGAAGAGATATCGTGGAAATTAAAATACACAAAAATATATAGATGAATGATATATCATGTAATATATCCACAAGCGTAAGGCTGGCATTTTGAGGCAGGGTTGATGTTATAACATACTGGCTTGCAATGGCTGCAAATATTGCGCCTACTGATAGCCCGAACCTGGGGTCAAGGTCAAGCGGATTGATGAAAAATGTCAGCAGAGAAATCAGAACAGAAATAAACAAACCTATAAACAATTTAAAGAATAAACCGTTGCCTTCTCTTTCAAGAGTAAAATACATTGTTGCGCGCGAATATGCTGAATACTCTGTTAAGGGAATATCAGGATCACCATAATTAGTTTCGTAGGTATGGGCATCAACTTTTATACCAAAATCTTTTATCCTCCAGCCTTCCAGATGAATTTGCCTGTCCATTTTACTGGCAATAGTATCTGCTGCAAAAACAAGTTTCGTATTATCTTTATCAAAATCCTCTATCATAATCTCTATCCTCTGTTGATCAAAGGGGAAATCGTTAACCAGCCATTCCTGTTTAATTTTTGTATTTATCCTTACCGAGCTGTATGTAATATCACCGCGCTTTTCGTTCATTTCATACGACTTGGTGAATTCAGTTGAGTTTATTACTTCGAGGTTATTAAGCAATTCTAAGCTGTCTTTTTTTGAATTGTACCAAAGATAAAAATCCAGATTAATCTTATTCCCGGGAAAATCAAGGTCATATATAGAAAATAAATATGCGCCAATTTTGACTGTATCTGCGGGTCCGGATTTTTCCTCAGGCTCCTCTGTCTTTTTTGTACTATCCTTTTTGTTTAATTCGCTGTTCTTTTTGAGATCTTTTTCATTCTTTACTTTGATAACTTTTTTTTGATTGTCATCAGTTCTACCCTGCCACAAGGCACCCGAAGCAACAAATAAAAAAACAACAATCGGAATAAAACTTATAAAAATCCTTTTCAATCGGTACCCTTTTTCCATGCTGATGATTTAGTTAAAAATTAATCCCTTAGTCTTAATGCCAGCGTGTATACTTCACCTGCTAATCTGTCAATTCTTTTTTTCACAACTTCGTTTACCAGCTCACCCTTTTTATTAAATAATGAATTACCATATCCTATTGCTATACTGCTTGGCGCTGCAATCCCCCGCAAATTATGGATAATATGTACCATTGCATCAAGAGTGGAAAAACCTGCATACTCCGCCCCGCCTAAAGCAATACAGCCTACCGGCTTGAAGCTGAGATAAGGCGGCTTATTTGAAGAGAGTATCTCAAGAAAATCTATGGCATTCTTAAATGCGGAGCTTACTGTCCCGTGATACTCGGGGGAAGCAAATATTAATCCGTCAGCTTCCTTAATTCTCTCTGCCAGTAACTTGAATTTTGTATTCCTTAAGTTCTTTAAAGCCTTATAACAGAAGATAGGCAGATTTATTTTTTTGATATCGGCCAAATATGTTTCAGCGCCAAGTTTCTCAAGCTTTGAAGCAGTATATTTTAATAAGGCTAAAGTTGAAGAGTTATCTTCCATGCTTCCGCCCAAACATACAATTTTTATTTTTTTCATTGGAATTTTCAATAATAATAAATGAAATATTAAGAAATTAGTCAATCAGGAAATAGTTTCTAATGATAATTGCAGATTTAATAGTCACTTTAATATGTAATTTAGAATAGGTATTTTTGAAATTATGACAAAAGAGCAATTAAATAAGGCTATTGTGGCTTTGCAGAATATTTCCATTAATTTTAAAGTAGATTACGTCTTTGTTACCGGAAAATGTGTGGTTAGAGGTTTTATTATTCATAATCCGGATGAGCTGAGTAAGGTTAAAAGCATACTGGATTCTGATATTTTAAAAAGCTTTAAGACCAAGAAGAGCAAAGAGTGGTATTTGGGAGATCAAGTAGAGGTTATTTATCTGCAGTTAAAAGAAAAAATTGTGATAAGTATTGCTGAATTTGAAGCGTTCCAGGTTAATAATTACGCATAACAAAATTACCCAGCTTTAATATCCCCGCTTCATCAAAATCTTTACCAATAATTTGCAAACCAACAGGCAGTCCGTTTTTATCTTTTCCTGCCGGTATACTCAACGCAGGGTTACCCGATAAATTTGATGATGTTGTATAAATATCATTTAGATACATAGCCAGCGGGTCATTGGCCTTCTCACCGATCTTAAATGCAGTTGTTGGGGTAGTTGGAGTTAATATCATATCAACACTCTCAAATGCTTTTGTAAAATCATCTTTTATCAGCCTTCTTACTTTTTGCGCTTTCTTATAATAAGCATCGTAATAACCCGCGGAAAGCACATATGTACCAAGCATTATCCTGCGCTTTACTTCTGTTCCAAATCCTTCTGACCTCGAGTTAACATACATATCTTCCATATTAGCTGAATTACCTGAACGCTTTCCGTACCTTGCCCCGTCGTATCTTGCAAGGTTACTTGATGCTTCGGCTGTAGTTAGAATGTAATATGCCTGTATTGAATATTTAATATTGGGAAGCTTTACAGGAATTATTTTACAGCCATTTGCTCTGAGTATTGCAACCGTTTTATTTAATGATTCCTTTATTTCAGGCTGCAATCCTTCTTCATCCAGATCTTCAACTATTCCTACTCTGATACTGCTCAAATCAATATCATCTAATTCACTGCTGTAGCTATTAACACCGTGCTCTACTGAAGTAGAATCTTTCTTATCTTTACCTGCCATAACTTCAAGCACAAGAGCTGCATCCTTAATGTTTTTTGCAAAGGGTCCAATTGAATCAAACGATGATGCAAAAGCGGTTAACCCATACCTTGAAATTCTGCCATAAGTTGGTTTTAATCCTGCAACGCCGCAAAATGCTGCCGGTTGGCGGATTGAGCCTCCGGTATCAGTGCCAAGCGATACCATACACATATCAGCCGCAACTGCCGCAGCGCTCCCGCCAGAAGAGCCGCCCGGAACACGGGTTTCATCCAGTGGATTAAGCACATTGCCATAAGCGGAGTTTTCATTGGATGAACCCATTGCAAATTCGTCGCAATTAGTTTTACCGATAATAATTGCATCTTCATCAATCAACCTTTGAACGGCTGTTGCAGTATACAGGGCTTCAAAGTTTTCCAGAATTTTTGAGCCGCAAGTTAACCTGTACCCTTTTAGTGATAGTACATCTTTAACCGCAATTACCATTCCAGCCAGCCGTCCGGCCGTGCCCGACTTAATTTTAGCATCAATTTCACCAGCTCTTTTGAATGCTTCATCTTTAAACACCAAAAGGAAAGCATTCAATTGCTTTCCTTTTTCTATGTTAGAAAGATAATATTTTACCGCATCTGAACAGGAAACTTTGCCTGAGAAAAGTTCCGAACGCAAATCATCGTAATCATTGAACATATTAATAAAAAATTTGTTTTATCAGCTTCCTAATTATTTTCAGCTTGGCTTCTTTTCGTCTGTAGTTGAGTTCGTTATTTCAGATTCAATATCCTTTGACGCTTTTTTGAATTCCCTCATGCCTTTACCAAGACCTGACATTAATTCAGGTATTTTTTTCGCGCCAAATAGCACAAGTATTACTATACAAATTAAGATTATTTCCTGGGGACCTAATCCAAACATTTTATTACTCCTGTTTCCGTTTTAATGGAACTTATTTATTAAAAATTTTACTTATCACTTTTATTACACAGTATAAAGTAATAATAATAAAGAATAAGTAAATCGCTACTTCTATCGAAGAGCTGTGTGGCATTCTTAAGAATCTAGTTTAATGAGTTTATTACACTTTCAAACAAATATTTTCCGTCGCTTCCGCCTACAATGCCCTCGCTTGCCCTTTCAGGATGCGGCATCATTCCAAGTACATTGCCCTGTTTATTCATAATACCCGCAATATCATCCATTGCGCCGTTTGGGTTATCTTCATACCTGAAGACTACCTGTTGGTTATCATTCAGCATTTTAAGAGTATCGTTATCGCATATATAGTTTCCATCTCCATGCGCAACAGGTACAACCATCTTACCCGGTTTAACATTCCCGTTGCCATTATAAGCGCTTGTAAAAATGGTATTTTTGTTCTCTATATTCAATGTAACATTCCTGCATACAAATTTAAGGCTTTCGTTCCTTAAAAGCGCTCCCGGCAGCAAACCTGATTCACATAATATCTGGAATCCGTTGCAAATACCAATAACTACACCGCCACTTGAAGCATGTCTTATAACATCCTTCATAACCGGCGAAAACCTTGCAATAGCGCCGCATCTCAAATAATCACCGTAGGAAAATCCGCCCGGTACTATTATTACATTCCTGTCGCCAATTGAGCTCTCTTTATGCCATAAAAATTCAGTATCCTGCATCAAAATATGTTTAAGAGTATTGTAAGCATCGTGGTCGCAGTTTGAGCCGGGGAAAACCACAACGCCGAATTTCGCTTTGCTCATTTGCCGTTCACTCTCACTACCTCAAATTCATAATCCTCCATAACCTGGTTGGCAAGAAGTTTTTTGCAAACTTCATCGGTTATCAATTGAGCTTCTTCTTCTGATTTTGTATCAATTTTCAATTCAACAAACTTCCCTATCCTTGTATCGATGATATTCTTAAACCCAAGGCTCTGCAGGGAGTGCTCAACTGCTTTGCCCTGCGGATCCAGTATCGATTTTCTTAACGTGACTTTAATTTTCGAGGAGTACAATATTATATTAAATTATGTAGTTTGAGATAAATTTTTCTGACAAAGAAAATCATCATAAATCCAAGCATTAAAACAGATACAATAGGCATTACGTTTATGTTTGCTCCTACCAGAAGCCTGTTATTTACGTAACCCGTGTGGAATTTTGATTTAACCTTTGCAAACACAACTCTGCCGTTATCAGCTGATTCCCAGTTTTCGACATATACAAAATCACCGCCTTTAACCTGTGAATCCGCACTTTTATAATCATATGGGTCCTGCAGCAATGGAATGTATCCATATGGTGTCAGTCTTAGTATAGCCGTATCATAAGCGAAGTTATTATATATATCCAGCGAGCTGTTTACCATCTGATAAGTAACCGCAAACAAGATTAAAACAAAGAGGGCTTTTAAAAATAAAAGCGTTGCTCTTTTCATTTATTTCTGGGTTAACTGTTTTTCTACTTTTTCTTTTTGCTCTCTGTATAGTTTTCTGTCAAATATCTTTAAAGCTTTATCTATTGATTCATTAGCTTTAGCATAATCCTTTAGATTAAAATAAAGCTTTGATTGTATATAATATGAGCTTGCTTCGTTTACTGAGCCGGCAATAAATGGTAATGCCTGTTCAATCAGCGCCAGGCCTTTTTTATAATCTTCTTCGCCGGTGCCTTTATCAGCAAGTCCTGCTGCTCTTTGATTAAGATATTGCCCGTAACTTGAATTCACTGATTCATCATTCGGGTATTTGGCAAGCGCCTCCTTAAACCATTTTTCTGATGATGCGAGATCGCTTAATTCATAGAAATATGTTTCCGATAAAGATACGTACGCATCTTTAAGCTGATCGCTCGTTGGGTTGCCGCTAATAAATGCTTCAAGCTGTTTAGCTTTTTCTTCTTTTTCTGTGAATGAAATTAAACGGAACTTAGCGTCATCGGTCTTTCCGCCGGCATTTGAGCCATCCATTTCAACGATCTTATTAAGCAGTTCTTTAGCTTTATCACTTTCGCTGTACATTGAATATTTATCTGCAAGTTTGAGAGTTGCATCTATATTAGATGGGTTCTTTTCAACTTCAGTTTTAAGATAAGCAAATGTATTAATTCCTTTATTGTAATCCTGCATCATTTCCATGAAATCTTTTGCGGGAACATAGCCATAAACCCTGTCAACTTCGTTACCGTCACCATCTAAGAATAAGATAGAAGGGAAACCCTGTATCTTATATTTCTTCGCAAAATCAACACCTTCACCTTTTTCAGCATCTATTTTGTAATTTATCTGGTTAGCATTGGCAAAATCAGAAATATCTTTCTTTGAATACACTTTATTATCCAGCTCAATGCACCATTTACACCAGTCTGTCATAACATCAATCATAACAAGCTTATTTTCAGCTTTAGCCATTGCAAGCATATCAGCAACTGAGCCTTTTTTAAAGTCTATTTGGGAATAGCTGATACTGCTTATAAAAAAGAGGGCAATTAATAAAACTGTTTTTTTCATGTGATTTTCTCCGATGATTATGAAACATTACTAAGGCGAAAATAAGAATTTAAGTTCAAATGTAATATGGTTATATTTATATATATTTAAATGAATAAATACGCTAAAACGTTTCTTGGTATCTTAATAGTAATAATCCCCGCAATAATTATTCTGGGTGTACTTTTTAATAATCTCTCCAAAAAGTCATTTTATCAAACTTCAGGCGAAATTGCCGTTTCAGGCTTAAAATCGCAGGTTAAGGTTTACTTTGATGATTATGGTGTGCCGCAGATACTCGCCCAAAATCAGGATGATGCCTATTTTACAGAGGGTTACATGCACGCTCAGGATAGGCTTTGGCAGATGGATTTGACCCGGAGGGTCGCAGAAGGCAGGCTTTCCGAAGTCTTAGGCTCTTCTGTGATAGAATTTGATAAACTTTTCAGAACTATCGGTATCCACCGCTTTGCATATAGCTGGTACACTGGTATTAGCCCTGAATCAAAAAAGATACTGGAGTCATACACATCTGGTGTAAATAAGTTTATTGAAACGCATTACAATAACCTGCCTGTGGAGTTTGACGCTTTGAACTATAAGCCTGACCCGTGGAAACCGGAAAACTCTCTTATGCTTGCCAGGATGATGGGCTGGGATCTGAATATTGCATGGTATACCGATTATATCATGGGCGAGGTCCTTAATAAAACAGGAATTGAAAAAACCGCTCTAATATTTCCGGATACTAATATTACCATTTATAAAGAACCGGTGGAAGAAGAGGTTGATTCCCTAAACATAGAAGATAAAGACAAAGATAAAAGTAAAAGGAAAAAAGAAATTGGCTTCCTGAATAGTGGAAATTCAGCTTACTTAAGCGAAGTGGCATTTCTTGGTAAAGGTTTTTTTGAAATGAACCAAAGCTACAGAGAATATTTCAATACCAATGTTTCACACGTGGGGAGCAATTCCTGGGTAGTATCCGGCAGCCGTTCAATGTTCGGTAAGCCGCTCATGGCAAATGACCCGCATCTTGCCCTGCAAGCGCCATCCAGGTGGTATGAAATGTATTTAAAGGGCGGCTCGCTTGATGTAAGAGGTATGACTTTTCCCGGAATTCCCGGAATTGTAATTGGCAACAACAAGTTCATCAGCTGGGGCTTAACCAACCTCATGAATGATGATAATGATTTTGTGATCCTCAAAAGAGATTCCCTGGACAGTAAAAAATATATTTTCGAAAACCGTTCTGTTGCAATGGATTCCATTGTGGAAAAGATCTTTGTAAAAGATACGCTTGAAACTGTATTAATTGTTCATACAACCAAAGTGGGACCGGTAATTTCTGATCTGAAGGTAAAAGGCTTCGCGGATATGACGGAAAATCCGGATGACCCGTACAAAGATAAACTTATGTCGTTCCGCTGGACGGGTTTCGAAGAGAGTGACGAAATAAAATGTTTCTATGGCATTAATACCGCTAAGAACTGGGATAATTTTAAAAATGCATTAAAGGATTTTTGTGTCCCTGCGCAGAATTTTATTTATGCTGATATTTACGGGAACATAGGTTATCGTGCCGGTGGTAAGATACCTGTCAGGAAAACAAATGTTAACAACAGCTATATTTTCCCCGGTGAAGAAGAGCTCAGCTGGACAGGCTTCATTGATTTTGATAAAATGCCTGAAGTTTATAATCCGCCCGAAGGATATATAATCACTGCTAACACCGACCCCTTTACATGGATGAAGGATAAAAAAGATAAATATTATATCTCATACCTTTGGGAATCATCTTCAAGATTTAACAGAATAAAACAATTTATTGATTCTAAAACTGTTTTTGACCTTGAAGATTTTAAGCTTTTGCAGAACAGTTATGAATCGCCATACGCTAAGGAGATCACACTTGATATTTTCAGTGATGTGTATAGTAAATCTGCGCCAGGCGATAAAGATGTTGAGTGGGCTGTAGCAAGGCTAAAGAACTGGAATGGTGAAATTGCCAAAAATGAATCAATAGGCACGGTTTACAATGCTTACCTTGTGTTTCTTATAAAAAATATTTTCGAAGATGAGCTGGGTGAGAATATCTTCAATGATTTTATTTCCATACAGAATATCCCATACCGCGCGCTTGAAATTCTGATGAAGCAGCCCGATAACCCGTGGTTCGATAATATAAATACACGCGAAGTGGAAAAACGGCCTGATATTGTGAAGAAAAGTATTGCACAGGCAATTGAGTTCTTGCGAACTAAATTCAGCAACCAGGATATTAATACTTGGAATTGGGGTTCACTGCATAATGTGAAGTTCAGGCATCCTATGGGATTTGTTGAGGCACTTGATAAAACATTCAATATCGGTCCTTATGAAGTGAGCGGCGACCAAACAAGCGTCAACAATACCGAGTACCGCTTCAGCGATGTAATTAACAAAGGAAAATTTGATGTAGTTGTCGGTGCATCAATGAGAATGATGATAAATCTTGGTGATATTGAGCACACCTTAACAATAAATTCAACGGGTCAGTCAGGCCAGCCTGTAAACAAGCATTACAGTGACCAGGCCAGGATGTGGAGCTATGGTGACTACAGGAAAAACTCAATGAGTGAAATTGATATGCTTGATAAAAAATATGAACTGCTTATTTTAAATCCCTGAGTATTTTGTATAAATTAAATCAAAATAGTACACGCCCCAAGAAATCACTTGGCCAAAATTACCTTACAGATGAAAATATCTCAAGGAACATTGTCAACGCATTTGATATCCAGCCCGGCGATAAAGTATTGGAAATTGGCCCGGGTAAAGGCGCACTGACAAAGATAATTCTTGAAAAAACTTCTGAGCTTACGGTTATTGAGTTTGATAGAAATAACTGCGCAATACTTAAAGAAAAATTCCCCGCTCTTAACATTATTAACCGTGATTTCCTGAAATTCAATATGAATGAACTGGTTACCAACCCGGGGCAGAAACTGCGGGTTATTGGCAATATACCTTATAACATTACTTCGCCTATTATATTTAAGCTGCTTGATAACAGGGCAATTATTAAAGATGCGCAATTAATGATACAGGAAGAAGTTGCAAGAAGGATTACCGCTGACCCGGGTAATAAAGAATACGGCATTCCCAGCGTACTGATAAATGTGTTTTGCGCATCAAAACTATTATTCAAGGTTTCGAACAATTGTTTTTATCCAAAGCCTAAAGTTGATTCCAGAATAATATATTTTGATTTCACTACAACGATTGAAGATCAAATTAAAGATATTGAGTTTTTCAGAAAGCTTGTAAAAGCATCCTTTGGCACAAGGAGAAAAACTCTTAGAAACTGCCTGAAGAATATTGAAGTTGACCTTTCAAGATCAGATCTGGATTTCGGCCGCAGGGCAGAGAGCCTTAGTATTCATGAATTTATAACCCTAAGTAACAAACTGTGTTAAGAGAAATTAAGGACAAAATATACGATACACCTGAATTCGCGATAATTGGCGAAAAAGAAGGAAAAGAGCTCTTTTTTACGGGAATTAGAGGGTCTTTAACATGTTTTGTCTTATCTAAACTATACGATTTGAATAAGAAGATCGTGTACTGTTCAAACGATCAGACGAAACTCTTTAAATTGAAAGATGACCTGAACTTAATTCTTGGTTCAGAAAAAACTTCGCTGTACCTTGGAGAGTTTGATGAAGAGTTTGAATCCGATATAACTCCCCTATCGACAACTCTGAAAACAATATCAACTGAAGAAAGCTATATACTTCTTACATCTCCTGCTGCGCTTGATAAAAACATCCTCACCGAAGCATCTTTCCGTAAAAATATAATCTCTCTAAAGAAAGAGAACGATTTTGGATTTGATGGGCTGGTAAGTAAATTGAAGGAATTCAATTTTACCCGGAAAAAAATTGTCGAAGAAGAAAATGACTACGCTATCCGCGGCGGCATTGTTGATATATATCCTGAGAATCTTAACCAGCCTGTAAGAATTGAATTTTTCGGTGATACGGTTGAATCCATCAGAGAATTTGACCTTGTTACACAGCGCTCCATTGTGCAGCTTAATTCAGTTGAAATTCTCCCCTCGGCAGAAGTCCTAAATAACTCCTGCAGTTCCACTGAAAAGCTTATCGATTACATAAAGCATGACACTTTATTTTTGCTCGATGAGCCTGACCTGATTAAAGAAGAATTACCGGAAACATTCCTCAAAACAATAAATTACAGCAGATCTTACTTCTCGGGATTCCCCCTGGTAAAATGCGAAGCTATTGATAAACGGGATAAATCAAAAATTACTGAGCTTTATATCGATACAAAATCTCAGCCATCATTCAGCTCAAATACCAAGCTGCTTGCTGAAAATCTGAAAGAACTTACTGCTTTCGGATATTCAGTTCATATTTCATGCACAGATGATTACCAGCTTAAACGTACTAGGGAGCTGATAGATGACTTATTGGGTGACGACCTAAATGATATTAAATATATAAATGGCTCTATACACGAAGGCTTCGTTCTCCCTTCAGCCAAAACAGCAGTATACACCGAGCACCAGGTTTTCAGCAGGTACTTCCGCCCGGCAAAAAGAAAAAGGAAGTTCGACGGAATTACTTTTAAGGAGCTCAATACTGTTAACTATGGTGATTTCATGGTGCACCAGAATTTCGGTATTGGTAAATATGCAGGGTTAAAGAAAATAGTCACAGGCGGCGTTGAGCAGGAAGCAGTTAAGCTTCTGTACAAGGATAACGATATGGTGTTCGTTAACCTTAACTCACTTCATCTCATAAAAAAGTTCTCGGCTGCAGAAGGTGTTACACCAAAATTAAATAAACTTGGCGGCAGTGAATGGGAAAGAATAAAACAAAAGACCAAGAAAAAGATCCAGGAAATTGCGCGTGATCTTATCCTGCTGTATTCGAAAAGAAAATCTGAAAAAGGCTTCCGCTTTTCCCCTGATTCTATCTGGCAAAAAGAGCTTGAAGCAAGTTTTATCTATGAAGATACCGTTGACCAGGCATCTGCAACTGAAGCAGTAAAAAAAGATATGGAGTCAGAAAACCCAATGGATAGGCTGGTTTGCGGTGATGTGGGTTTTGGTAAAACTGAAGTTGCAGTCCGCGCTGCATTTAAAGCAGTAGTGGATAATAAACAGGTTGCCGTACTTGTACCAACAACAATTCTGGCTGAACAGCACTACAATACTTTTAAGGATAGGCTCACTACATGGGCAACAGAAGTTGACCACCTTTCACGGTTCAAAAATAAAAAAGAGCAAAAAGAAATATTACATAAGCTCGAAGACGGCAAAATTAATATCATTATCGGCACACACCGTCTGCTATCAAAAGATATCAAGTTCAAAGACCTTGGATTACTTATCATTGATGAAGAGCAGCGTTTTGGAGTTAAAGCAAAGGAAAAGCTTAAGTTCATGCGGGAAAATGTTGATGTATTAACGCTTACTGCAACGCCTATTCCAAGAACACTAAATTTTTCGCTGCTGGGTGCAAGGGACTTATCGATTATCAATACTCCCCCAAAAAATCGCCAGCCTATTCACACAGAAATAATTAATTTCGATAAGAAAGTTCTTGCTGCTGCCATTTCACGGGAACTGCAGCGCGGTGGGCAGGTTTACTTTGTGAATGATAAGATCGCAAAACTTGATGAACTGGCTGATATTATAGAAGAGATCGTTCCATATGCAAAAGTAGCCGTCGCGCACGGACAGATGTCACCTGCCCAGCTTGAAAATGTTATGATGCGGTTCCTTGAGAAGAAAAGTAATGTTTTGTTATGTACAAAAATTATTGAGTCAGGCTTAGATATACCGAGTGTTAATACAATAATCATAAACAGGGCTGATAACTTCGGGCTTGCAGAGCTTTACCAGCTAAGGGGCCGGGTTGGACGCTCAAACCTAAAATCATTTGCATATCTTGTAACACCGCCGCAAAGCTCATTGACAAAACAGGCTATACGCAGGCTGCACGCGCTGGAAGAATTCTCAGAGCTTGGTTCAGGAATGAATCTTGCGCTCAAGGATCTTGAGATCCGCGGCGCGGGGAATTTACTTGGTAAAGAACAAAGCGGCTTTATCGGCGAAATTGGTTTTGATATGTATATGCAATTGCTTGATGAGGCTGTAACGGAACTTAAGGAAACAATTCCCGCAGATTCATTACAGGCTGATAGTGTTCAGCTGTTAACTCAAAAGAGTGCCAAGCCTAAGTTCAAGGATGTTATGATAGAATCAGATATCAGCATGTTACTGCCTGAGGGCTATATTGATGATGAAAATACCAGGCTCGAACTTTACCAGAGGCTTTCAAAAGTAACTTCAACTGAAGAACTCCGTGAAATCAATGAAGAACTTGTAGATAGATTCGGCAAGCTTCCTGATGAAGTTGTTTCCTTGTTTAAACACATTGAAATTAAGCTTATTTTATCTTCTATTGGATTTGAGAAAATAATAATATCAGGCGAGCAGCTTGAATTGTATTTTGATCTGAATAATGAAAATATTTTCTCAAGCGGATATTTCGAAAAAGTCTTAGGCTTCATCAATGACCACTTTAAAAATACCTCACGTGTTAAGCAAACGAAGAACTCACTTTCAGTTCATTTCCGCATTCCCACGCAGCCAACACCAGTGCAAAAACTTGATGAAATCCATCATTTCGTTAAAAATATGGCTAATTTGTAAAAACCACTTCTCTTAAACAATAAAATTAAGAATAATTTTTGCTATATTTACTTAACTTGTTTAATTGATTTCTTTGAAGTTTAATCTTATGAATATACTTTATGAAAAAATTAGCATTTTTACTTATTATTTTTAATTTGACCCTTGGTATCCTGCATTCGCAAGTATCAACTGTATGGGAAAAGCGCTATAACGGCCCCGGCAACAGCTATGATGAAGCTACTTCTATGTTTGTTGACGCAGCGGGTAATCTCTATGTTGCAGGCGCGAGTACTGGCTCAGGTTCAGGTAAAGATTTTACAGTTGTAAAATATAACAGTGATGGACTTACACAATGGGTAGGCAGTTATAACGGTCCCGGGAACGTTGATGATGATGCATATTTAGTAAAAGTTGATAATTCCGGGAATGTATATGTAAGCGGAGCGAGCAACGGTACAGGTTCAGGCTTGGATTATTGTGTTGTGAAGTATAACTCTGCAGGCACTCAGCAATGGGCTGCGCGCTATAATGGACCCGGAAATGCAACTGATGAGGTCTATTCTTTGCAGGTTGATAATTCAGGGAATGTTTACATTACCGGTTACAGCAATGGCGGTGCTTCAGGTGATGATATGTGTACCATAAAATATAATTCATCCGGTGTTCAGCAGTGGCTTATAAGATATAACGGCTCTGCTAATAACGATGATTACGGCAATTCAATTCAGATAGATAATGCAGGTAATTCATATGTAACTGGTACTGTTACCCGGACAGGCTCTGACCAGGATTATATTACAATAAAGTATGATGCAAACGGAAACCAGATCTGGGCAGTATTTTATAACGGACCCGGTAACGGCGAGGACTTCCCATCTTCAAATGCAATAGATGCCAGCGGTAATATCTATGTCACCGGCTACAGCTATGGCACCGGGGCTGATCCGGATTACTGCACTATAAAATATAATAATGCAGGTGCTCAGCAGTGGGCCTCAAGGTATAACGGACCGGATGGTTGGGATGAAGCCTGGAATATAATTTTAGATCCTGCCGGAAATGTATATGTTACAGGGAACAGCTCAGGGGTTGGTTCAGGTGATGATTATTGTACAATTAAATATAACAATAATGGAGTGCAGCAATGGGTCGCGCGTTATTCAGGACCAGATTCCAGCAATGATTATTGCAATTGGGTAGCCCCAGATGCAAACGGTAATGTATATGTTACAGGGATAGTTGGTGATGGCGCTTTACAACCGCAGAATATGGTAACTATTGGTTATAACTCGAATGGTGTGCAACAGTGGGTACAAACATATAACGGAACAGGTAATGAATTCGACAGCGGAAATGCTCTTGCAGTAGATAACCTGGGTAACGTATATGTAACAGGAGGAAGCGATAACGCTAACAATACTGATTTTTACACTATTAAATATTCCTCAACAATCGGTATCCAGCCAATATCAACAGAAATACCAAATGAATTTTCACTTGAACAGAATTACCCAAATCCATTTAATCCTTCTACAACAATTCGTTTTAATATTCCCTTCTCAAGAGGTATGTCCGAAGGACGAAGTGTGTTTGCATTATTAAATATTTATGATGCTTCAGGCAAGCTGATTAAAACATTGGTAAATGAATATCTTTCAGCGGGTATTTATGAAATAAATTTTGATGCTACAGGTTTATCAAGCGGAACATATTTCTATCAGTTAACAACAAATAATTTTACTGAAACCAAAAAAATGGTTTTGGTTAAATAGAAATTAATATCATTCTATTTTCATTTGATACAGATTTTAGGACAGTACTGAAGTTCTGTTAACCGATTATTTTGATTCATCCATCCAAA
>JBDTNV010000010.1:0-41970 GCA_039933555.1 Ignavibacteria bacterium | reverse complement strand
TAGTTAAATCATTTCTAAATGCCAATAAAAGCAGTAAAAAAAGCAGATACTAAAGTAAAGACTAAGACCCTTAAGAGTAAGCTTTCAGTTTCTAAGAAAAGTCAAAGCAAGAGCATTAAAATTAACACTCCTGACCCAGGTCACAATGGCAAACAAGATTTCATTTCTGTCAAAGGGGCCCGTGTTAATAATCTCAAAAACATAAGTGTGGATATACCCCACAATAAATTTGTTGTTGTAACAGGTTTAAGCGGTTCGGGGAAGACATCACTGGTTTTTGATACCATTTACGCAGAAGGTCAAAGGCGATATATTGAAAGTATGTCATCTTACGCAAGACAGTTCCTGGAACGTATCAATAAGCCTGATGTTGATTCCATTACCGGGCTTGCCCCTTCAATGGCTATCGAAGTAAAAACTACAACACGAAATCCCAGAAGCACAGTCGGCACATCAACAGAAATATATGATTACTTTCGTCTGCTGTTTTCACGGGCAGGTAAAACTTACAGCCCTGTTTCGGGGAAGGAAGTTAAACGTGATACTATTGAAGATATTCTTAAGTTCATAAATACGCTTGAGGATAAGACCAGGCTTTATATTCTTTTCCCCATACATACACATGAACAGAAAACAGTTAAGCAGGAGCTTGAAAATCTCATTCAAAAAGGTTTTATAAGGATATGGGACGGGAAGAATATTATTGACCTAACCCAGGGGTATGATCCAAAGAAAATTAAGCCTGATGAAATTAAAATTATTGCCGATAGGCTTGCCCTGAATAAAAGTGATGAAGAGCAAATTCAGCGCATAGCCGGCTCCTTAGAGCAGGCTTATGTTGAAGGTGACGGTTATTTGTTCCTGATGACAGAAGAATCATCCGGTGGTTTTAAGCTCATGCCATCCAATATGCATCTTGAAGCAGACGGAATAAGATTTGAAGAACCGGAACCGCTGATGTTTTCCTTCAATAATCCTATTGGCGCATGCCCCAAGTGCCAGGGATTTGGTGAAACAATTGATATAGATGAAAACCTTATTGTTCCGGATAGGAATAAATCCATCTTTCAGAATGCTATCCACGTATTTTCAACCCCCAAGCACAGCAAACATCTTAGCGACCTTATCTTTGAGGGGAAAAAAAATAATATCAGGGTTCACGTTCCGTTTAAGGACCTGACTAAAGAAGAAGTTGAAAAAGTTTACAAAGGTGTTGGCGATTATTTAGGCGTAAATAAGTTTTTCAGAATGGTGGAGCGGGAAGCTGCGTATAAAATACATTACCGTGTTTTGCTTAGCCGGTACCGCGCTTATACAAAGTGCTCTGAGTGTGAAGGCTCAAGGCTGCGTAAAGAAGCTTTATACGTTAAATTTGCTGATAAGACAATAAAAGACCTTGTTCAAAGTAACATTGAAGAGCTTTTCTTTTTCTTTAATAATGTTAAGCTTGGTAAAACCGATCAGGCAATTGCAGGCAGAATACTTGAAGAGATCAGGAACAGGTTAAAGTATCTCTACGAAGTTGGACTTGGTTACTTAACACTCAACAGGTTAACAAGTACGCTCTCAGGAGGCGAAAGCCAGCGAATTAATCTTGCGACATCTCTTGGTTCATCACTTGTTGGCTCCATTTACGTTCTTGATGAACCCAGCGTTGGACTTCACCCCAGGGATAATGACAGGCTGATAAAGATATTGAAATCACTTCGTGATATAGGCAACTCGGTTATAGTTGTTGAACATGATCCGGATATGATAAATGCATGCGACTATATGATAGATATCGGTCCAAAGGCGGGTGAGTTTGGAGGCGAAGTAATTTATGCAGGAGATATTAAAGATATCGCAAAATCAAAAGACTCTCTTACTGCAAAGTATTTAACAGGTAAGCTTAAAATAGATCTCCCTCAAAGAAGGCGCGCTGTTAACGGGCATGTTATTTCAATCCGCGGAGCATCTGAAAATAATTTAAAAGATCTGAACATTGATATTCCATTAGGTGTGTTTGTTTGTGTTACGGGAGTCAGCGGTTCAGGTAAATCAACTTTGATAAGCGATATACTATACGGCGCGATAAAGAAAAGGCTTGAAGGTATTTATAATGAAAAGATAGGCCAATACCGCGAGATTTTGGGTCACCAGCATATTAATGCAATTGAGCTTGTTGACCAGACACCAATTGGCCGTTCACCGCGCTCAAATCCTGTGACTTACATGAAGATATTTGATCTCATACGTGATGTATTCGGTAATTTACCGGCATCAAAGCTGCGCGGGTTTAGCGCAGGGAATTTCTCATTTAATGTGCCCGGCGGCAGATGTGAAACCTGCGAAGGTTCAGGGGTGATTAAAATTGCGATGCAATTCATGGCTGATATATACTTAGAGTGTGATGTATGCAAAGGCAAAAGATATAAAAGTGAGATTCTTGAAGCTGAATATAAAGGGAAAAACATAAGCGAAGTATTGGGGTTGAGTATTACCGAAGCTATCGCATTTTTTAAGGAATTCCCGCGCATAACATCAAAGCTTAAAATACTTGATGAAGTAGGGCTGGGATATTTAAGGCTAGGGCAATCAGCTACAACGCTCTCAGGCGGTGAGGCACAGAGAATAAAGCTCGCGTTCCATTTATCATTTCAAACAACAGGAGAGAAGACACTCTTTATTTTTGATGAACCTACAACGGGTCTGCATTTGTATGATATATCAAAGCTCTTAAAATGCTTTAATGAGCTTATTGCCAAGGGGAATTCAGTAGTAGTGGTTGAGCATAACCTTGAAGTGATTAAATGCGCTGATTATGTGATTGATATCGGACCCGATAGCGGAAACAAAGGCGGTGAAGTAGTGGCAAAAGGAACCCCGGAGGACATTGCTAAAAGCAAAAACTCATTTACCGGAAGTTTTTTGAAGAGATTATTGAAATAGAAAAAACAAGGGGCTCCGTGCACCCTGTTCATAAATATATGTCGTACAATTCTTTTAATTATCCCATTATTTAACCAGCCTTAGCTCAAAAACGAGCCAGGAAAACAAGGTTGTGAAATAACTGTGTTATTTCACTAAAATCATTTTTTTTGTATCTGTAAAGCCGCCGCTTGTAAGCCTCGAGAAGTAAACTCCACCCGGCAGAGAGCCTGCATCCCAATTATATGTATATCTTCCGTGATTCAAACGCGCACTTACAATTACTGCCACTTCCTTCCCAAGTAAATCATAAATTTTTAGTTCAGTGAAGTTTTCCTTTGGAATATCAAACTCAATAACAGTTGAAGGATTAAATGGATTCGGATAATTCTGCCTAAGAAGAAAACTCTGTGGTAAATTGGTAATTGAACTATTCAATCCAACAACTCCGCCTTCCTTAAAAACGGTAAGCCCTTTGCCAAGCTGGAAATCCCTTGAACCGATCCACTTGTTCCCTAGATTATCAACTAATATCTGGTCAACCACACCGCCCGGTATTTCTGAATTTGCAGTATCAAATTTTGTCCAGTTATTATTCCCGTCAAATTTCATAAGGCTGTTTAATGTCCCTACCCATATCGTATTGTTATTCTCAATGGCAACATCTGTCACAAGGTTGTAACTTAATCCTGAATTACTTGTTCTGTAAACAGTCCAGTTAGTGCCGTCAAATTTTCCAAGCCCGAAATCAGTCCCAACCCAAAGTGTACCATTGGGGGCAATTTCAAGATCATAAATATTATTCGAAGGTATCTGTGAGTTTGTGTTATTGAATATTGTAAAATTTGTACCGTCAAATCTGATTAAGCCGTTATTAATTGTACCTATCCACTTGATGCCGCCGGCATCAACTAAAATGCTGCGGAAGGAATTGTTATTGGGGAGGCCAAAAAAGCGCGTGTGAAAAATGACCACGATGACCCGTTGAACACACCAACTGTTCCGTGTATAGGACTTCCCTGGATAAAAAAAGTACCGACTGCTGACCACAGATTATTATTGCTCCTGTCAATTGAAAGGTCCTGGATATTATCTGACCAGAAAAGATTATTCTGCCAGTTTGACCATGTCGAGCCGCTCAGCCTGCTGTAACCGCCGCTATCTAAAACTGTGGAAGTAAATCCGTCTATTTTCATAGAGCAGCCGAACCATTTATTATTATTGTTATCAATTACTATTGATCCCGCAGTGTTATTCTTAATTCCTGAATTTGTAGTATCAAACAGGCTCCAACCATTTCCTGTTATTTTCACTGTCCCGCCAAGTCCGGTGACTGTATGGCTGAACGTACCCACCCATATTGTATTATCAGCTTCCTTTGCAATTGCTGTAATGAAATTGCTTCGTAATATTGAATTGGAAGTTGTGTAAGTTATAAACTCCGGATTTTGTGAGTATACCCAGCAGACCGATATCATGAGGACTGCTAAAGCGAATATTAATTTTTTCATGTTAAACCTGATTTATTTTCTCAAAACTAATAATTCACTCTTTCAAAGCAAAATCAAATTAAATTTTAAATTAGGTTTATATTCTGTTATTTTAGTAATTTATTTGATATATTTGCTAAATATTGAGTCTTAAATTAGGTTATTATGAGAAGTTCAGACGGGTTATTCAAGCTTATAAAATCATTAAAAAGCAGGGAAAAAGCAATTTTCAGGCACATTGCAGGTTCTCGAACAGAAGACCCTGTTTATCTGAAATTGTTTGACCGGTTTGAAAAGAGCGGGAGTTTTGATGTGCTGAATGAGAACAATGTTATGAATGAACTTAAGTTTGATAGCCGGAATAATTTTTCGGTTACAAAGAACTATTTGTTTGAGCTAATACTAAAATGTCTCAGCAGCGCACAGGCAGAAACAAGCCTGGATGACGTATTAAGGAACAGGATACTGGGCATAAAATTGCTTTATGAAAAGACATTATTCAGCAAGGCACATGAACTGCTGAAGAAGGCAAAGAAAGCATGCGGAGATTCAGAGAATTATCTCAGGCTGCTTGAAATCCTGAAATGGGAAAAGAACCTGGTAATTGAGGGTGTTGTAAAGGGTAACAAAGAATCTCTGCTGGTGACGCTTAGTGAAGAAGAGGAACATGCACTTAAATGTATAGGCAATATCAGCAGCTACAGGCTGTTATCGTTCAGATTCAATTCCCTTATTAAAGACTCCAGGCATAAGAGCCGGAAAGAATTTGAATCAGCAATAAAAAAATTTCAAGAGCTCGGAAGTTTGAAGAATGAAAAAAATGCCATTACACTTGCATCGCTCATTACATTGCTTGAAATATCCGCTTCTATAAATCAGCTGCTTGATAAGCCAATGGATGTTTACAAATACAGGAAGAGAATGATCACCCTGCTTGACAACAAGCCTGTTTTCCTTAAAGAAAACCTGACCAATTATGTAATAACACTTTACAATTTAACTAATACATGCTTTGCACTGGATTATTTAAATGAAACAGAAACTTATATCACAAGGCTGAAAGAAGTTACAGATAAATATTCCGCCTCTCTTAAACAAAATACAGGAATGCTTATCAGTATTGGTTTATACAGGCTTGAAACCGGTTTGAATATTATTCGTGGTGAATATAACAGGGCATCTGAAAATTCAATAAAGCTCTCTCAGCTAGTCAAAAAATATGAGAATATATTGACAGAAAGAGAAAAAGCCGAAAGCCTGTTAGTTTCAATTGAAGGTTTGTTCCTGAACAGGGATTGTGATGATTCATTAAAGCTGATTGCAATTGTGAACAGTTACAATTCCGAAAATATCGATCCTGAAACTTTGCTAAAGATAAAGCTTATACAAATATTAATATTGCATGAAAAGGGGAATTATGAAACGGCAGATTACCAGGCGGTTTCACTCCAGCGAACGATCAAAAAGCTTGAAACAGCCGGATATGGTGATATTAGGGAGTTTGAAACATTGAAGCGGGTCCTGGCCGGTCTCAGGAAAATTCAATCAGTGCCTGAGTTAACGGAGTTCGTAAAAACTTTCTCAGAAGGTCAAAAACCCGGGAAAACAAATACAATTGATAAGCTTTTAATGTATTGGATGCGGTCTCGGGTATAGTTAAATCTTCTTGAGCCCCTCATTCAATATATTCACTTCGTTTTTCAGGAAATTCACATCTTCATCCAGGAAGTGTCTTGCCATCTGTCTTGCCCGCTTTACTGAACTCATGCTGATCTCAGAAGTTATCAGGTCCTCATCAAAAAACTTAGCCACCTTATCTACATTGCCAAAAGGATCAACAATTTCGCTGCCCCCCCAGAAATTCACGCCGTCTTCATATCCGACCCTGTTGCAGAATACCAGGTACAACGAAAGCAGCCTTGCATAAGCTTTATGCTGTTCGGAATTTATCTCGTAATTCTTAAGTATCTTGCTTTTTGAGTTCAGCGCAAGTCTTGTTGGCGATACTGCGATCCCGATAATTACTTTTGCTCCTTTTAAAGCCAGGAGCAGTGGCAATGACATATGCCACAGATCCTCGCAGACCAATACTCCAAGTTTACCGAATTTTGTATCATGCACATCAGCTTGCTTACCCTTCGAAAAATATCTTATCTCTTCGAACATCCCATAATCAGGCGGATAAACTTTTTTATGTGTAAACATCACTTTGCCTTCTTCAATGTAAAAAGCGGAATTATATATACCATAATTTTCATCTTCTTCAATTCCACCGCACACGATTGATATTTTCTTTGATCTTTGCCTTAATGGTTCAAGCAGGGGACTTGTATATGGATTTAATGCCAACTCAAGATTTAGGTCTTTTACTGAGTAACCTGTCAGCGAGAGCTCCGGAAAAACTACCATATCAGCTTTCCTTGCAATAGCTTTATCAATATATGTTAAATGCTTTTTAATGTTCTTTTCAATATCACCAAGAACCGGTGAAATTTGCGCGCACGAGACTTTAAATTTCATAATTTTTATTTTTTTCTGTTACAAATATACTTAACTATCATTTGAAATAAATGTTCTTTAGCCATAACCTGAAAACCGGGTCAACAAGTTCATATTTCGAGTTTACCAGGTGTATTATCTCTTTATTTATGAGTACCGAGCGTATTTTAGTAACATTACCCGGTGTACCCAGGTTAAATTGCTGTATAAGTTCTTTTGAAAAGATATCTTTTCTGTTACTTTCCACAATTAGCCTTAAAAAATTTACCTGTGTATTGCTCAGCGTTTCAACATCTTTAATATATAAGGGCGCATTTTGCTCAATAAGCTCAGTTAATGATCTCGAAAAAATTTCATTTGTGACCGTTTTATCGGTGTTTATCCACACTATATGCGCAAGCTGCTGGGCATAATATGGCTGGCACTGCACATTCTCAACAATTAACTGTGCCAGATCAATTTCAATTTTTTTTCCGCTGTTCTTAAATTGTGTTACGATATAATCGGTTAAATATGAGGTGTCAATTTTTCCAAGATACATTACATCTCCAAATTTATAGAATGGCATGCTCTTGCGCTCAAAGAGGGTTGTCATCATATGGGTTTGACTGCCATATAAACAGTAGACTGTGTTCTTATGTTTCTGCCACGAAGCCCTTAATCTTTTCTGAAATAGGAGCGGCTGGTTAAAATTTGCAATATTCTGGAACTCATCAATGCATACTGCTATTTCAATATTTTTCGCCTCTGCGATTTTCTCAGGAAGGTTTAATATATCCTCAAAATCCTCTGCTTTATCTTTTAATTCAAAGGTAATCTCAAAATCATTTACCATGTCAATAGGGAAGGACACTTTTGGTGAAAGTCTTTTTAAAAATGAAGTTGCTGTATCCATCCATTCCCTTGGCTTAGATGATGTTTCCTGTATTATTTTTTTTGCGAAGTAAGAATAGAATTGCGCTTCATCCCTGATATTAAACAGGTCTATCAATACTGCAATTTTCTTTTTTTCTTTTTTGAAAAGTGACGCAGATTTACTAACCAGCGAAGACTTCCCCCACCTCCTAGGAGATATTAATATCGTATTCACCTTATCGTTAAAATTTAAAACTAATCTTTTAGTCTCAAATGCACGGTTGGTGAAATTACTGCCTTCTGCTATTTTCCCAAATGTAAACGGACTTTTCATCTACAAAAATACGCATAAAAAAATCATTATACCATATGGTATTATACTAGTTGGTATAATACTAAGTGGTATAATGCCTAATATATTGATTAATATAGCAATTATAAGGGGAAAACTGGGAACTAAACACTATTTTTTGATTAATAAAACGCGGATAAATCCGGATATTTTGAGATTGATCTTAAGCCATAAAAGTAAAAGGCCGCTGCCGAAATGTTTTTCAAAATATTTTCCGCAATCCTCATTCCATACTCTGATCATTCTTGCCCTGTCCTTTTTAATGCTTGAGCCGTGTTCATGTGTAACGATTGAAGAGGGTGTTAATCTTATCTTAAAACCCGAGTCATAGATTTTTTTGCAGAGGTCAACATCGTTAAAGAACATACTGAAGCGTTCATCCATATTTCCAATATCAGCAAGTAATGATCTTCTTATCAAAAATGCGGCTGCCATAGGCTGCTCTATATCCTGTTCTTTGCTGTAATCCATGTACTTTGCCTTCCATCCGCCGAATAATTTTGTTTTCGGGAAAATATATGCCAGCAGGCTGAACTCGGTAAACATATGCCAGTAAGTTGGAAAATTTCGAACCGAATACTGAGTAGTGCCGTCCGGATTTTTCATTAATGGTGCGCATGCGCCGTACCCCATGCCTTTTTCAAGGAAATCATACATCACTTTGACGCTTTTTTCGTCTACAATTGTATCAGGATTCAAAAGCAAGACGTATTTCCCTTTAGCGAGTCTGATGCCCTGGTTAACTGCCTTCGTATATCCAAGGTTTTCAGGATTTCTTAGAGTATGCAATTTTTGGTAGTTTATTTTGCCGGCAATGTTAAAGGAATTATCCGAAGAATTATTATCAATAATTATAAGTTCAGCATCAAGTCCTTTAGATGCAGTTATTACAGAATTTACACAGGCTGTAAGTTCCTCTTCACTGTTCCACGTAACAATTATGACAGAAATATCGATCATTTATAAGCAAACTTAACTTAAATAGTGAAATATTGAAATAGAGAAATAAACAAATAGAGAAATAACTAAATAGTGAGATAGTGCAATAACATTATTAAGACTAAAATAATTGTCGATTTGAAATAAAAAATAATCATAGAAATCACTATTTCTCTATTTCAATATTTAACTATTTAGTGATTTCTCTGTTTATTGAATTGTAAATCTATGCAATAATGAATAATTTGCGTAAAATTAACAAATTAATATGCCAAAGACTACAAAAAAGAATAATGTATATTCAGGTAAATCACCCAAAAGTTTTAAATTTAAACATATTATCTATACAAAGGATGATTACAAAGCTACAATTACTATCAACAGGGAAAAAGTTTTAAACTGTCTTAATCTAACTACAATACATGAACTGACCGCCGCATTTAAGGATGCATCTTGGGATGATAATATTGCAGTTATCATATTAACAGGCAAAGGCAGACAGGCGTTTTCTACAGGGGCTGATCTTATTGAACAGCAGGAATATTTCCTTGGGAACCCGGGGGATTATTACAAATGGATGTATGAATTTATACAGCTGCACGAGGTAATGCGAAATGTTGGCAAACCTACTATTGCTAAACTAAATGGTATAGTAGTTGGCGGCGGTAATGAGCTTAATATAAGCTGTGACCTTGCAATAGCAGCAGATCATATTTACATTAAGCAGGTTGGCGCAGCTCGAGGAAGTGTTGCAGCAGCAGGGGCAACGCAGTTTCTGCCTATTATGGTTGGCGATAGAAGAGCTAGAGAAATTCTGTTTCTGTGCGAGGAAATTCCCGCCGCAAAAGCTCTGGAGTGGGGACTTGTAAATCAGGTAGTTCCTTACGGAAAGCTTGATGAAGCAGTAGAAATCATGGCTAAGAAGCTCTTTAATAAACTTCCGGAGTGTTTACGTTACACAAAGCAGCAGCTTAACTTCTGGCGTGACCTTTCTTGGCATACGACTATTGGGCATGCAAGAGAGTGGCTTTCCCTTCATAATACAAGCGAAGAGGTAAAAGAAGGCATCAGCTCATTTAACCAAAAACGTGCAGTGAATTACAAAAAAGTAAGAAAAGCAAAATAGCATTTTTCTGCACTTCTCAATTAAGCATTATTATCATAATCCGTAAATGGACCTGACTATATTATTAACTGTTCTGGGTATTATAGCTACAATTGCCGCTCCCGCAGCAGGCTATATTTTAAAGCTTAGGAAAGAGTACAGGAATTATTATTCTATAATATGGAAAAGCTCTAAAAAACTAAAGACCAAAGATCTTTTAGGTGAGCGCCCCTGCGAGGAATATTATTATCAGCGCAGTATTGATAACCAGCTTTCACGGTCGCTTGAGCGTAAAAGGAATATATTGATTGTAGGTCCGCCTCTCAGCGGAAAAACCCGCGCTGTTTTCAATTCACTTAAACTGCTAAAGAGCGCCGTTCATGTCCTGGTTCCAAGGAGCGTTCAAATGGCAGCATTTCAGTTTCCCAAAGATTTCATATTCTGGAAACCAAAGTTGATATTCATAGATGACCTGCAGTATTACATTGAAAGGCAGGATAGTTTTCACCTTTTATTCAGGGAAGCAAAAGAGCGGAATATTCCGATTGCCGCAACGTGCCACTCAGGCAGGGAATACAAAAAGGTGAAAAATAAAATGATTGAGCAGAACCTGGATATTGATATTATCTTTGGCGAAGATATCATTGAGCTTGATAAGATATCGCCTGACGAAGGAAAGCTTGTTGCTGATAAACTTGGTATGAGATGGGATACTGTAAAATTTAACGGTACAATAGGCTCCATTTTCATGCGTTTAAGCGAAATGGAGAGACGTTTTGATAACTGCGATAATATTGAAAAAACCATATTACGCTCGCTAAGGAATCTTTACAAAAGCGGGATATATGAAGAGAACAGTATTTTCAGGTTAGAGTGGATTAAAAAAGCTGCAGGTTTATTTGAGCTCGAAGGCAAGGATTTTGAGTGGACGGGCTGGCTGAAAACCCTTGAAGATAAGGAATTCTTAAAAATTGCAAGACGAAATAAGATATGGGCTGAAGATGCATATCTGGAATTTGTTGTAAAGCCCGAGGTCGAATCTTCACAGCTTGATACCTTGGAAAGTATGATGGAGGTCTTCTCAGATAATCCGGAAGTTCTGCAAATGGCCGGCGAAAGAGCGTATGATATTGGTACTGTTGATACACAGATCGCCGATTACATGAAAATTGCTATAGGCGCATTTGAAAAAGTACTGGCTCAGATTAACAAAGATGAGCAGCACAGTGAATATATAAAAGCGCAGAATTACCTTGGTCAGGCTTACTGGTCACTTTCAAAGGTAAAGGATACACTCACAAACTGCGCTAAATCAATTGAATATTTTAATGAAATCCTAAAGACCATTACAATTGAAAGCCATCCGTTTGAATATGCGAAGCTAAAAAGCAGGATAGGCAATACTCACACAGCATTTGCGGAAGTTGACAACAGAAAAGAAAACTGTCAAATTGCAATAGAAGCCTACAACGAAGCTCTCAGGGTTTTCACGATGCACTCTTATCCGGTTGAGCATGCCCGCACGCACAATAATCTTGGAGGCGCATATCTTATCCTCGCAGAAGAACTGGATAAGCCGGTTAATTATAAGAAAGCGATAAGATCTTTTGATGAAGCGCTTAAGGTAAAGATAATCATCGATAACCCGAAATTGCTGGCGTTAACAAAAAATAACATTGCAAATACATATGCCAGGCTATCAGATGTTGAAAATGCTGAGGAAAACCTAAGGCATGCTATTGAATCACACAATGATGTGCTTGAAATTCAGACTAAAGCAAAAGCTCCTCTGCAATATGCTATTACAATGAATAATATAGGTAATGCATACTCAATGCTTGCTTTGATAAAAGATAAGAATAAAAATATAGATAAAGCTATCAAAGCTTTTGAAGAGGCTCTTGAGGTTAGAAAACCCGACCAGATGCCCATACCTTATGCCAATACAATGTTTAATCTGGGTGATGTATATCTTGTTAAGAGTGAAGCTGAAAATTCACCTGAGCCGCTATACAGCGCGATTGATGCTTTCGAAGAGTCATTAAAGGTAAGAACCCGTGATAAATATCCTATACAGTTTGCGGAAGTTAAAATAGGTTTAGGCAAAGCTCTTATCGGACTTGCGGAGTTTGAAGATAAAACCGAGAATTATCATAAAGCAATCGCTTCATTTGATGAAGCATTAAGTATATTTACCGAAGATAAATTTCAGGAGAAATATAACCTGATAATGGATGAAATAAGCAAAGCAAAAAAGATATTCTTTTAACCCTTTTATTTAGATTCAGGAAAAGATAATTATCACAAATTCAGTTGATGCCCGTCATTTGAATGGCTTGAATACTGTATTATATTTGTTTAACAGGATAAGTGTCCTTAATATTTATCAAGCTCTAAACCGATAAGGAAGGAGAGTATTATGGAATACAATAAATTTGTAGATCTCAGTAAATCTTATCTTTTCTGCCAGCTTCAAAAAAACAATCAATATAAACTCGAAGGGAATCACCCCAGGCAGCTGCCATTTCTTACTATTTCCAGGGAAGCCGGGACAGGTGAATCTGAAATTACCAATTTACTTCTGGAAGATCTGACCGGTAAGCAGGAACAAAATGAGTGCCCGTGGACTTTATACGATAAAGACCTAATTAAGAGGGTCAATGAAGATTATAATGCAAAAGGAATTCACGGCCTTCTGCCGGAGGAAAAATTCTCTGATATTCAGACCATGTTTGAAGAACTCTTTGGTCTTCATCCAACGAAGCGTGAAATGGCGCACAATATCAGCAAATCTATTTTAAAACTTGCTGATATGGGTAATGCAATTATAGTCGGAAGAGGTGCCTTTTTTATCACCAGGCATCATTCAAACGGTTTGCATATACGGCTGATAAGTACTTTCCAGAAGAGAATTAAACACATGGTTGAAGATTATTCACTTACACTTAAACAGGCCGAAGAATACCTGATCAAAGAAGATCACCGGAGGTATGATTACGTAAAAAAGTTGTTCGGTGTTGACCTGAACGACCCGCATTACTATGATATTGTAATTAATACCGATAAACTGGACCCCTTGGAAATAACGGCTATTATATCAAATCAAGTTGAGATATTGAAAGAAAAGCTTGCAATGATCTACCACATGGGGGAGATTACTGCAGTTTAATGATCATTAGCATTGCCCCCAATAATAACTCCGTTTCGTGGAAGTAAACTTATGAATTAAACATTACGCTTCCATTAGGCGGGGTTTTTTATGCTTAAAATCATCAAAAAACTTGACCCATATCATAGTAAAATATTGTGTAAACCTATAATTTTGTGTATCAGTTCAAAATCTTTCAACTAAATTGAAACGGAGAAATACATAATGTCAGATAAAAAAGCGGATCTAGCAGGTCCGGGTATCAGCACTTACCCTGAAGTATCGAAAATACTTCCTGAAGGTTATAAATCATTGTTAAACAAGAAAGATACACAAAAAGCAATTTATGCTGTTAAAAGCTATATAGAAGAAAACCTAAGCAAAGAGCTTAATCTGATGATGGTTCAGGTTCCTCTGATAGTAGATAAAGAAAGTGGTGTAAATGATAATCTTGATCGTGACGGCTCTAGAACACCGGTTGAATTCCCATGCGGACTTGGATTACCGAAACGTTTGGAAGCCCAGGTTGTACAGGCTGCTACAAAATGGAAAAGAATTGCATTGAAGCAGTTTGATATGCAGCCCGGAGAAGGCCTTAATACTGATATGAGAGCTGTCAGGAAAGATTATTTCCTCGATCATGACCACTCAAGCTATGTTGACCAGTGGGATTGGGAAAGAGTTATTACGGCAAAAGACAGGAATCTTGATTTCCTGAAAATGATAGTTAAGAGTATCTGGAAAGTATTTGTAGGAGCTGAAAAATATGTGCAGTCAATGTTCCCGCAGTTAAAAGATCCGCGCTTCCCGAATTTACCTGAAGAGCTGGTATTTTTGCATGCAGAAGAGCTACTTGCAAAATACCCTGACCTTCCGAGGAAACAGCGCGAAACAAAAATATTACAGGAATATCCTGCAGTATTTATAATTGGTATCGGCTGGGTTTTAAAAGACGGCTACCCGCATGAAATGCGCGCTGCTGATTATGATGACTGGGTAACACCAACAATCACAAAGGACGGCGAAACATTCCACGGTTTGAACGGTGATATTCTTGTTTGGAACCATTTAACAAAACGCAGACATGAGCTATCATCTATGGGCATCAGGGTAAATGCTGAAACGTTGAGAGAACAGTTAAAGCTCTCCGGCCAGCTTGATCTTGTTTCAACACCATACCATAGCGCTGTGCTTCATGATGAAGTTCCTTTAAGCATTGGCGGCGGTATCGGGCAGTCAAGGACACAGATGCTTCTTTTAAGAAAAGCTCATTTAGGCGAAGTAAGCGTAACCATATGGCCTAAAGACTTAAAAGATATTTGCGCTGAAAAGAACATATTTGTTTTAGAATAATGACCCAACCCTAACCTTCCTCAAAGGGGCGGGAACCGGGAATAATATTTTTTTTAAAGAGGCGTTCCGGTGGAAGGCCTCTTTTTTATGAGTTAGTGTGGACTTTTTTAGATATGGTAAAATTAAGCCATAAAAAGCTTATATTTGTAAAATAAATATCAAATATTACTAAAATGAAAAATACTTTACAGGAAATAAAAGATAAATTATCAGGCGATAGTACTTTAAACGCAGAAAAGAAAGCAGAATTGCTTGGAATGCTGGATGGACTTGAAACTGAAATGGGCAGTGTTGAATCCGAAGAACATGCTGAAAATATTGCTTCTCACGTAAAACGCTCAGCAGATGAAGTTACTAAGGAAGATAAAGATTCTGACTTAATTGAGAAGGCAATAGGGGATTTAAAGGATTCCGTGACAGAATTTGAAGTAAGCCATCCAAAGCTTTTTGAGAGTGTGAATAATCTTTCTGCTATGCTTGCAAGTATGGGTATATAAGTTGTCATTCTGAAGGAGCGGCAGCGACTGAAGAATCCATTTGTTTTGTTGATCTTGTATTTTAGTGATTTCCTGTAACCCTTTATTTATTTTCTAATACATTTTTTTGATAGAGGAAATCAAACCCCCTCTAACTCCCCCTTTAAGGGGGAGAACATGGCCATCTTCCAAAGTAAGATTTCATAAATAATTCCATTATTTATTCAATAAAAAAAACCCGCTCAATTTGAGCGGGTTTTTGATTTTGTAATCACAGAGTCTCTCTCAAAGAGGATTCTGTGAAAAATAAAATGAAACTATTTATTCAAAATCATCTTCTTTGTGCTTACAAAGCTGCCTGAGGTAAGTTTATAGAAATAAATACCACTGGAAAGATCCGAAGCGTTGAAATCATAACTGTAATTGCCTGCTGCTTTAGTCTCATCAACCAATGTGGCAATATTTTTTCCTGTTATATCGAAAACTTCAAGCTTTACACTTGATTCCTTTGGTAAAGAAAAGCTTATGCTTGTGTTCGGGTTAAACGGGTTTGGGAAGTTCTGTTTAAGCTCATATGATGCCGGAACTTCATTATTATTTCCGCTAACACCTACAGGATTCAGGCTGACTACGCATGTCCATGCCTGCATTGAACCGGTCTTATCATCAAACCAAAATGGAAATACTTTATTGTTGCCTGATGAAATACCTATATAGTCGCCGCCATATGAACCTAGGTTAACTTCGCCTTTTACTTTCCATGCATGATCACTTACCTTAATGTCAGTCCATGTTGTACCACCATCACTTGATTGCGACATATAGGTTTCACATGAATCACCTACTGAAGGATAATTCCTGTTATCATAATAGCAAATATTAACTCCACCTGTTTCATCAACCCTGATAGCAGGGAAAAACTGTACCTTACCGTTATTCAGCGGATCCTGGTTGACTCTGATACCCGCTGACCATGTTGCACCCTGATCGGTTGAACGATGCATAATTACATCAGCATCAGTTCCGGCAGGTGAAAGATTTTTCTCAGAAGCTACTATATATATCCAGCCGTTCCTTGATCCGCCTGATCTGTCAATTCCTATTCTTGTAAATCCATTAACTCTGAAATTCCAGCCGTTAAATGTGGCTGCCCTTATACCATTCATATCAAAAGCATTTTCTGTGACTGTCCATGCGCCGCCGCCGTTTGTTGAACGGGCGAACCCGCAAAAATCTTCTGTGAATGCTCCGGATTGTACCGGTGCTGCCCAGCAGACATAAACCTGTCCGGTCGGACCAACGCAGATATCAACACCCTGGGAATAATGTCCGCCCGGAGGAGTATTTATCTGTGTAACGCCATTCCAGGATACACCGCCGTTTGTAGTGTAAGAAAAAACTATAGGAGGTGCTCCTAATGCAAAATTGCTCCATACAGCATAGCTTCTGCCGTAATAAGCGCTTGATGGTGCATCATCTGTAGATGCAAAATTTTTATCAACGCTGCCGGATTGGATTGTTACACGGCTTGACCAGGATACGCCGTTATTGGTTGAATAAGCCGCAACCATACCGGGGCTATCGAGTGTTGTGAATATTATAACACCATTCTTATCAATTGTGGGTCCGGGGTCACTGGAATTCTGCGTAAAAGGTGAAAGTAAATTATTACCTGTCCACGTAGTGCCGCCATCGGTAGTAATGTAACCGCCCTGGCCGTATACGCCACTTGCGGTTGTATTGGCTCCCCCGAACATAATATTCTGATTTGAAGGGTGCCTTACGAGGATAATTTCATCCTGCTGGGCGCTTGGTGATGATGGTAATACTCTGAAACTGGGTCCAACAGTAACCAGCATATCTCCATAAGTATAAGTATGAGTCGCCTTATTGGAATTTTCCCAGGAGTTTTCCACAGAGGGAAGTTTCGTATAACTGCCCATAACAGGCTTTCTAGTGGTTGACCATTTTTCCTGAGCCTGCAATAATGAGGCAGAAAAAATGATAACAAACAGTAATGCAAAATATTTCATTTGTGTTTGGTTTAATTTGTGAAAAAACTACCGAAAGTTAGTGAAAATTTAGATATTTAGCAATATATCAAAATTATGTGAATGGTAACGTAAAAGTGGTAATGTGATGAGATAAGTGCATTTTTGAGTCGGGTGAAACATCATATCCTCTAAAATTGTTTTTATTATTAAGAATCATAAATGTAACTTTAACTTAAATTAGAATTGCGGATTAAGCAATGAAAGTAACAAATAAGGCTAAAGAAAAGAAGCAAAAAGATCAAAGGAAAGAAGAAAATCTTCCGGGATACAAACCATATCCCGATAACGAAGACATTTTTTCTGTAGAAGAAGAAACTGATATTGACCCTGACAAATTAATTGGGAATACGGGTAATTCAGTATCAGAATTGAAAGACGAATTACTGAAGAAAGATTCCGGTCTGCCATTGGATGAGCTTGATATACCAGGCGCTGAGTTAGATGATGAAGATGAGGAAACCGGAAATGAAGACGAGGAAAATAATTATTACAGCTTAGGCGGTGATAACCATAATGATCTTGATGAAGATAAATCGTAGAACCGGCTTCTTATCTGGCAAAGACAGATGACATTAAATAGTGGCGGATGAATATAAAAAAATAATCCCCCTTCGTTTTGAAGGGGGGATTATAATCTTTAAGATTCAACAATCTAAAATTGAAACTATGTTATACCTCTATGTGAAATCTTTGCCGGGGGTTGCTTTGTTGTTCTAGTTTGGAATATAAAAAGAATGACATGAAATGAGCACAGTACATTGAATGAGCTTTACTCTTAATTTATCTTTTCGTCTTTTGGATTTATTGTCGGCTGGAAGCCAAAGCCGCCCTGCTGCGGAGCGCCGATTATCTGTATTTCCCCAAACTGGTTCTCGAATTTTTCGATATTATCCTTCAGCGCGCCAAGCAGCATTTTTGCATGCTGAGGTGTCATAATAACTCTTGCGCTGATCTTTGATTTCGGTATTCCGGGAAGTACCCTGGTATAATCGATAATAAATTCAGCAGGTGAGTGTGATATTATTGCAAGGTTTGAATATATCCCTTCCGCCTCTTTTTCGCCAATTTCGATGTTAATTTGCTGCTGGATGTTGTTTTCTTCGTTAGCCATAAGAATAACCCTTTTCTATTAAAAAAGCCCTTAAATGGGCTTTTCTGGCTCCGAAGGCGGGACTCGAACCTGCGACCCTCTGATTAACAGTCAGATGCTCTAACCAACTGAGCTACTTCGGAAAATAAATTCTAATAGAATGCAAATATATTCAACTTATTAAGTAAAATCAATGAAAAAGACATACAGATAAATATATTTAAAGATTTACTGGTAAATAATTGGGTTTATTGACGAATGAAGACTGAAGGTAAAATATGATTTATCAATAGGTTGGTAAATTTTAAATTTTCTTCAATATGGGGTAAATGTGCTGAATCTTCAAACCAAATCAACTCTTTTACGGGTGATTTTAATATTTTAAAATATTCTTCTGCTATCATAAAAGGCGCTTCGTAATCATGTTTCCCTAAAACAAAATATACCGGCACCTTTAGGAGTAATGCCTGAGACTTCAGATCTATTGTCATAAGTTCAGGAAATATTAACTTTACTGAAACAAAAATTCCCCTGAAAAAATTAACCTTATCTTTCAAGCTGTATTCGGGTGAGAGTATCAGATTTTTAAGAACCAATGTGAAAGCACCGTTTGAATTGCCATACAACTCTCCGCCGTACTTACCCAGTAATCGCCGCTGGGTCATAAATTTTTTTCTCCAGTCACCTGCATAAGGGGGTTTGCCAATTTTATCCAGCTTTGTGATATCGCTTTTGTTATTTGATCTTTTCGCCTGTTCTAAAGTCCACTTATATGATACCGATTCGTTTTCCTGCATGTTTGCGATCTGTCCGATACCAATATAAGCGTAATAAAGTTCAGGATATTTCTGAATTGATAAAATACCTAATACGCTTCCCCATGAATGTCCCGCCAGGAATATTTTTTTATGATTGAACCGGTTGCAAAGATTTTTTGTCAATTCGTGAGTGTCACTTACGAACCGGTTAATATTCATTGATGTACCGGGAATACCTGCGGAAAAAGATTTCCCTGCACCGGGTTGATCCCAGGTTACAACTACAAAATGTTCCTCCAGTTCACGCATGTTTCTGCGTAACAGTCCCATATCCGATGTTCCCGGCCCGCCGTGTAAAAAAAGTATAACCGGATTTCTTTTATTTACTCCCCGTATTAGAATCCATTGTTCTTTTCCTCCAAGGGTGACCTTTTCAAGTGAGGTTATGCTTTCCTGCAGAAAATTTCCTTTTAGATCTTTGTAAGAATTAGTGAAACCGGGAATAAAATATAAAACACCAAATAATAATATGATGGAAAGGATAACTATACCGCAAAATAGCATTATATGATTTCCTAAGTTACTATTTAATTATTATAGGAGGCAAATTCATTTTCTCCCGGATACTGCTCATATGAGCAGTATCAAAGCGAGAGCCATTTATTTTATTTTTGAAGGGTTTGCAGTTTACAGAATTATTCTCACTATTTCCTGTTTCCGGGTAAATCTTTCGGAAAAGTTTTATCATCATGGCACTCAGTACAAGCCGGGCTTTTCATGAAATCTCCATTTAGATGACAATTTTTACATTCCAGTTCCAAATGGTTTTCTGAGAAAACAAAACCCGCTAAACTATGGTCAAAAGCCGAGGTAAAATTCTTATGACATGATGCGCATTTGGTGTTCAGTTTTTTGTATGGCATATTATTACCATGACATTTTGCGCAATCAAGCTTAGTGTGATATGCTTTCAAAATCCATCCACTTGATTTGCCATGATTAAACGATGTCATTTCTTTATCCATATGGCACTTTTGACATGAATTACCATCATGACAATTAATGCAGGGTTTATGGTGGTCTTCTTCAGATCTTTCAAACTTTATAGGTTTGTTGTTATTACCATTGTTTGTTGAAGAATGGCATTTCATACAGCTTTGCTGGTTATGACAACTTGTGCAGCTTATTTTGAACAATTTAATATGTTCATCATGGAAAAAAGTAACGGTTTTATTAATTTTTGATTTTGTTTCCCAGACTAATTTGCCGGGCAAAGAAAGCTTTGGATGCGATTTGCCTCTGAGAGGATCAATATTCTGTTCTTTCAGTGAGCCCTTTCTTGTGTGGCACTGGGTATTGCATCCGTTCTCACTGCTCCATTGCTTATGGCATGTCATGCACTGACGGTGATATGCTGCCTTCAGGTCAGGCAGTGAGATTTCTTCTCGGCTGCGTGAACTCTCGTGGCATTTCCGGCAATTCATAACCGGGCCGGTTGTATTATAATGATGGCAGCCTGTGCAGCCTCCCGCCATTTCAGACATTTCAGCGTGAACTTTATGTGAAAAGACAACACCATTGTAGTAATCAGACATTTCATCAATAACCACAGTATCAGGACCTTCAGCGGGTGAATGGTAAACAGATATCATATCAGAGCGCGGACAGCCAAGTAATCCCGGATCATTTTTAACGGGATATTCAGATGAATGACAGGACTTGCAATTCAGTGTTTGCTTTACCCTTTCGGAAGGATTATCTTTAACTTTTTTAATTTTATCCTGGTCACCCGGGTTATTGATAGTTATATCCGGTTTTTGATTCGTGGGTTCAGTGCCGGGCGGAAATGATTTGCCAGCGAGGTAACCAAGTAAAATTAAAGATATCAGTATAAAATGAATTTTTTTCATTCCGGATCCTCAATTCTTATTTCACATATATTCCATAAATTAACATCAGTCTTTTAATTTATTGGTGATATTTTCCTGGCTTATAACCGGGAAATAAATTACAATAAATCTGTAAATCAGTACAAGCAGCGCAATACATCCAACAGTGACAGATATTTCCCCGATAGAAGGATAATAAGCAGTTGGGTCAAAATAAGGTTTGTACGCTGTTATGAAGTTATTGAAGCGATTCAGCAGAACGCCTGCAATAACCAATGTTGATGCAGTAAACAATCTCGCCGGTGAGCTTAGCGTCTTCTTTGAAAGAAACATTACAAAAGCAATTATTATGAGAGATACTTCAGCTATGAACATCCATGCGGCCGGGTCAAACCTTATGATATAAACGAATGTTTCACGAATGAAAATATCTCCAATCTTGAATGCCAGATAAACTGCAAGTATTGGGGCTATCATGCCGCCGAGATTTGAAAGTATTTTCATCTCAGGCTTCAGCTTAAAACTCTTTGAAGCAATCAACGATTCAAATATTATCATTGGTAAACCTACAGAAATTGCCGAAAGTAAAAATAATAATGGTAACACAGGCGTCTGCCATAACGGGTGCATCTTTGTACCGGCAATTACCATAAGTGTACCCAGCGAAGACTGATGCAGGGTTGATAGAACAACGCCAGCTATTATAAATACAAACATTGTTTTAGATAGCCCGTTATCCAAAAATCTCAAAAATTTATCAACTGGATTGTTTAATGTGCCCAGAAATCCGGGTAAGTTAACATTCCCGATAAATTTTTCTGTAACAATAGGAAGGAATTCTATGTAGAGTACTGTCATGTAGATCATAACGCATATACCAACTTCAAACAAGGCTGAAGTTCCATTCCACATAATAAGCGGATGCCATATGAAATAAAAACGCCCGATATCTATACAAACTGCAAAGGCTACGAATGTATATCCCAGCATTGCAGTGAGCAAAGCGGGGCGGACAATTGCATGATATGTTTCACGGTGAAATACATGAGCAAGAGCCGCGGATGTGAATCCTCCCGCAGCTAAAGCAACTCCTGCGGCAACATCTACCCCGATCCATAAGCCCCAGGGTGTATAATTATCAAGGTTTGTAACAGCTCCAAGTCCGCTGTAAAACCTTACGGCCAAAAATACCAGTCCGTTAAGCGCCAGCAGGACCATTATGAAGACAAGAGGCGTTAGAAAATTCTTTTTAACAGGTGCAGGTTTCATGGTTTTTTATCTTTTTCATCCGGTGTTGTTTCTTTATTCCCGTCAATCTTAATATCTTTATTCCTGTTTGTAACCCACATCATGGTTCCAAGCAGCGCGAACAAAGTTACAGGAGGCACAAAGTATGCGAAAATTCCGTGCTGAATTGCCTCTGATATCCCGGGAGCCGGATTTGTTCCGAGCGGCGGCATTTTAAGCTCATCAAATTTTTTGCCTGAAATATACATTACTGATGTTCCGCCAATTTCATGCTCACCATAAATATGATTTATATAAGTATCGGGTTTTCTTTTAATTTTATTCTTTGCGGCCTTTAAGACCTCGCTTCTTTTGCCAAAGAGCAGCGCTTCATTGGGGCAAATTTCAACACATGCGGGAAGCTTATCCTGGCTGCGCCGCTGGTGACACAAGTCACACTTCCAAATATGAGGGTCAATGGATTTCTGCCAGTCATAAGTTGGTATCTGGAACTGGCATGCGACCATACAATAACGGCATCCAATACACTTATCATCATCCCAGGTAACACTGCCATCTTCGTTTTTTGTTAATGCTCCGACAATACATGCCGAGACACATGCGGGTTTTTCGCAGTGCATACACTGTATTTTCACAAATACAGGCAGCTGGGGATTCTTTTCATTCTTAAATTCATTTACAACGGTTAAAGATGTGTTATCAGGGCGTCTGTATTCTCTAAAAACTGAATTATCGGAGTAATCTTCAAGCGGTGGGGTTGGAAGGTCGTGTGCCGTACGGCATGCCCACTCACAATGGCGGCAGCCTACACATGCATTGGTATCAACAAGTATTCCAAGCCTGTCATCGGAAAGAGTTTTTTCTGCAGCCTTAAGAGATGAGCCGCCAAGTGTTGCGGCAGAAATTCCAATTGCAGCAGTTTTTAAAAAATTTCGCCTATTCAAGTTTTTCATATAATACAATTATTATATCTGTAAATAGTGCGGATGAAGTATAACTTAAAGGACCTAACTTTCTGCTATTACAAAAATGTCAAACAGTCATTGCAAAAGAAATCCAATTTTTTTTGCTTTATTTTTTTATGCGTAATATCCTGAAAGATTTTTAGCGACTCTTCTTAGTTTTCTAAATGATAAATATCTTATGCTTTTCTTATCCCGTTATGTCATGTGCATACCTGACGTAACGAGATAATCAGTCTTTATAATAACTGTTTAACTAATTATAAAACTGGAACTCTTAATAATTCTTAAAGTAAAGATTGATCATACCGAAGGATGCAAAGGCTATGTTTGCCAGCCAGGCGGTGAACATAGGGTTAAGGTCGCCGTTGTAGCCAAATGACTGCGATATTTTGATGAAGCCAAGATATACAAAGCTCACAAGTATGCTAATGCCGAACTGAAGCGCCAAACCTTTTCTTCTTTTTGAGCCGGTTGAAATTGATATGCCGAATATTACAATTATCAGGCTTGCAAATGAAAAGGAAACCTTTGAATAGAAATCCACCATTTGCCTGTCAGTATTCTGCCCGCCTTTTTTCATGCTTGCAATAAATTCCTCAAGTTCGCCGTAATTCATTTCCTCAGGTTTTAACTGCTTGCGTGTTATCTGGCTTGGTATAAGATTAATTTTATTCAACCCCTGTATTTCGGCTACTGGAATACTATCATAGCTCTTAAGCTCTTCCTTTCCCGGTGTGAAATTCCTCTCAGCAGCGCCTATGAGTATCCATTTACCGCCATCCCACTTCATCTGCCGGGCATCGACCCTTTTTATCATCTCGCTCAGCGTATCGGGTTTAAATAACTGGATGGAAACATTATTTGCCGAAAGGTCCGTTTCTTTGAACTGTTCAATTAGTATAAGCTGGTTCTTTGAATCCTGGAAATAGAGTTTATTAAGGCCCACGGTATTTTTATTCTTGCCAAGAGAGTTACGTTCGATAAAGAATTTTTTCTTATTCGCCTCTGGAACTATCCAGTTATTGAAGTACAGGGATATCATTGTAACAATTAATCCCATTACAAGAAAAGGCGTCATAAACCTGGTTAAACTTATACCTGCATTTTTAATTGCGGTAATTTCGTTAAAATTCACCATTCTGCCTGCTGTGAAAAGTGTCGCAAGTAAAACCGCAATTGGCGTAATAAGCCTTATTATTTCGGGGATAAAGTATAGGTAATAGTTAAACACTGCACCTAATGAAAGTTTGTTATCAAGGAATTTATCAAGGTTTTCGAAAAGATCAACAAGAATGAATATTAATATAAAACATAAAAGGGCAAACAGGAAATTTTTCACAAACTGAACAATGATGTATCTATCAATTTGCTTAATCAAGCTGTTTGCCCTTTTTATTTGTTAAGAAAAAACTATTTTTTCTTTGGTGCAGCCTTTGGCTTATCCAGGTATATGTTTGCCGCTACATATATTGTTCCCCAGTTAATATCTTTTCTGGCGCTAAGCACTTCTCTTCTTGTGGCTGTTAAAACTGGTCCGTATATAGTTGAGTAAAACCTGCCTTCTTCATCATTTAACGAACCATTTGTTTTACCCCACTCAATAGCATCAGCAATACCGCTGTTTGTATTTTTTAGGAGCAGGTTACCCAGGTCATACTTTACACCAAGGGCAAGCCCGAATTGTTTATTTATTTTGAATTCAATACCTGCATCAAAATTTACTCCTATCCTGAAATCAGAAAAACTGGTAATAAGGCTATCAATTCTGTTTTCTGTTCTCGAGAGCTTCCCGTTAAACAGGTTAAATGCAATATTAGCTCCAAAATATGGACTTACCTTACTTGTAAATGCTGTCGGGGCAAGCTCAAAACCCAGCCCGAATGAAAATGAATTGAATGTATAAGAATAATTAACGCTTGTTAATACTGTATCATATTGGTTGTTGATATTTATTACAGTCACGCCGATGTTTCCGCTTTTTGAGGGTTCAAATGTATTAAATGTATTGAAGCCTGCAAATAAAACACCGCGTGAAATTGCATATTTATCAAAATTGAATTTTGCTTTGCCAAAGAAGGATAGGCCGGTTTTCAGGCCGTAATTATTCCTCATGAAGTTTGTATCTATCCCGAGCACTGTTGTTGAGCCTAAGTTATAGTTTGCATAATATGTACCCTTAGCTGTTGTGCCAAAAGGTTCAATTATACCAATACCAACCTGCAGAATAGTTTTATCGAACTGCGAATATGAAACAGAAGAAAAAATTAAAACGAGCAATAAGTATTTCAGTATTTTCATTTTTAATTATAAATTGATTAATTGTTCTATCTTCCAAAGTAAAAAGACATTCCACCGTAAAATTGGAGGTAGGTAATATTTTTCGAAGGGTAGGTAACATTATTTACTGTGTGCTTGTCATCATTAAGGTTGTACTTAAACCTTTCGTCTTCCGCGTAGCTTTTTCCTATCAGGTTTGCAAACGCAAATTTTGCGCCAATTAACAGTCCGATATTGTTGTGTACTATAAAATCCACTCCTGCGGCCACGTTTACACCAAGCCTGAAAGCGCTTTTCAGATTAAATGTTTCAGTCGAATCGACATAATCTTCTACGAAGCTGCCTGCAAAAAGATTACCTGCAAGTTCAGCGCCTATAAACGGTCGTATTTTGTTTTTCCTGTATCCAAAATCATATTCACTCCCCAGGGTTATGCCAAGCACGCTTTGTTTCAATGTAACGGTAACGCTGGTGGTTGTGCTGGTTGGATATTCCTTTGATTGGCCAAATGAATTAAATGAAATTCCGCCTTTAATGCTGAAAGAGCTTTTCTTTTTGATTGGTACTTTAATAAAAATCCCGTAATTATAGCCTGCATGCATGAAATATGTGTTTGAGTCCGGGTTCCCGCCGCCTGTAAACTTATCTATTGTTTCGCCAAACGTACCTTTATAGTCACCAAGAGGCATGGAATACCCCCCTATGAACTGCACTGTTGCAGTTGGCTGAGAATATGATATTTCATTCAAAAATGTCAAGCTTAATATACCAATTGTGAGTAAATATTTCATTTAACTTTGTTCCTTTTACTTAATTTGACACTTTCGGGTTCCGTGAATTACAAATATTTACAAATTTACCTTTAAAAACTATGAAAATATATATAAAAAAGAAATTACATGCCTTGATCAAACAAAAAGGCTTAAATCTTTATTTAACATAAAGAAATAAGCCCATTAGATTCTGTAAAAAATTGTTATTGCTTTACTTTATCAGTTCACCAAAATAAAATGTAATGCCGGCATATATCTGTAAATAATAGAGAGTTTTAGAAGTGTTGTTTGAGCTCTCTTCATCGTTTAATCCAAGCTCATTCAATGAAGATGAGCCTGTTTGTTCTATATCTGTAATAGTTGTCGATGTTGTGATAATATCAGTCTTTTTACCGATCAGATTGGTAAGTGAATATTTGACACCGATAACCGCTCCGATACTTTTATTCAATTTTATATCTAATCCTGCATTAGCTATTATCCCGAACCGTGCTTCGCTTTTTCTTTTGATGGTAAATGAAGAATCACCGTTTGCGGTTATTTCTCCGCTGAAAAAGTTTGCTGCCAGATCAAGCCCCACGAAAGGATCGAATTTTTTCTTTGGGAAGAAACTATATTGAGCCCCGGCCGAAATAGTGAATATGTTGACTTTATTCTTATATGTAAGCAGGGCTCCCGTTCTGGGATAATCTTTGCTGCCCGTGAACGAATTGTAAGTAAATCCTCCAGTGACTTTAGCTTTCCCAAGAGTATCAATACACATCTTGCCAATTACACCAAAGTTGAAACCGCTTTTAGTTAGCAATGTGCTTGATTTGTTGAAATTAAGTAAAGTTGTGCCCACAGTATCCGGAAAGTCGCCTTTTAAATCTGCCAAAGGCATTGAGTAACCTCCAAAAAAACTTAGGCTGTACTTGGTCTGTGAGCTTATTGATATGTTGAATATTATAAAGAGGGCCGGTATTATCAGTAGTTTGTTTCTCATATTCAGTAATATTTTATCAATGAGTTTAATTATAACATTTTAAATTTAATAAATAAAAAGGCATTATACAATTGTATTATTTGATGTTATTAATTTTATAAAACTGAAAATGTGACAATAATTTGGCGGGTATTTTCTATTTTTAATCGATATTATTGATGGAATATTATGAAAAAATTAACAGGTAAGTTGAAGGCATTCACAAAAACTGTAAAAAGAGAAGTATCGATTTACAGGCGTGTAATGCAGGATGAAAGAGTCCCATTGACGGCAAAAATACTGTTATGGCTGGCGATTGGATACTTATTATTACCATTTGATATTATTCCTGATATTATTCCGGTATTTGGACAATTAGATGATATTATAATTGTGCCTGCACTTATTTATTTTGCATTGAAGCTGATTCCAGTTGGCATAATTGATGAGTATAGAAGTATTATTAACTAGAAAAGCCCTTCAATAGACAGGCTTTTCTAGTTAACTTTAAACTTTACTTTCCTTTTTTCAACTGGTCAAAGTGGAATGAAACTCCCAGGTATATCTGGAAGTACATTATGTTTTTAGCTTTTAGAGTTCCGTTTTCTTTATCATTCAGGTTATACTCTCCCGCTGCTGAAGTTGCGGAATATTCCCTGCCAACTACATTTGTAAAGTTGTATTTAAAGCCAAAGAGCGCCCCAATGCTTTTATTAAAAGCTACATCAACGCCGCCGCCAACTGCAAAGCCAAATCGTGAAGCAGATTTTAGATTTGTTGTTGTTGTACCAAATGTATCGTGATCGGTGGTTGTTGAAGCCGTTACTGTTTCTTCGGTTTTTCCGCTCAGGAAATTACCTGTAAATTCCAACCCCACGAAAGGAGCGGTTTTCTCTTTTGGGGTGAATGAATATTCTGCCCCAAGGCTGGCTGTTATTATGCTAATGTTTGTGTGAAAATCAATCGTATTTGTGTGAGAATATGTTTCAGCTCCTGTGAATTTATTATATCCGCCGCCAAATGTCACCCTGAACTTTCTTTTTTTATCTACCGCAAATTTGCCTGTCAGGCTCAAATTAAAGCCTGTCTTTGTAAAATATGATTCACCGCTTCCGCTGTTAACGGAATCTATGGTTCCTTTTAATTGAGGTAAAGGCAGGCTGTAGCCCCCGGTAACATCTACGGTAAACCTGGGCTGTGAGTATAAGTAACCCGAAGTAAAAAGCATTATTGCATATATTAAAACATATTTATTTCTCATCTGGTGATTTCAATTAATTAATTTCGAATATATAAAAATCCTGAAATTTGTTGTAATAAAAAAGGGAGTCTGTGGAGACTCCCTTTTTAATCTAAAATAAACAGAAAATTATTTTTTAACCATCTTCTTTGGTTCATTGAAGAAGAATGATACGCCTGCATATAATTGTAAGTAATTTATATTCTTTGCTTTTACAGTAGCATTATTCTCTGTATGTTCTTTATCATCTAAGGCATACTCGTTTGTGCCAAGTCCAGTAGAATCAAAGGCTTTACCAATTAAGTTTGCCATATTATATTTAACACCAACAATAGCGCCAACTGATTTGCCTAATTTGAAATCCAAACCGCCGCCTACAGCAATACCAAAACGTGAAGCTGATTTTAATGTATTTGTTGTGGTCAGTGTTCCAAATTTACCTTCAAAACTTCCACTGAAAAAATGACCAGTGAATTCCGCACCTAAAAACGGCTGAGTTTTACCTTTTGGCATGAAATTATATTCGATACCTAAACCAACAGTAAATGCGTTTAACTTATTTTTAATAGCTGTAACGCCAGTTGCTGTAGAAGAATCTGAACTGTTTGAAAACATCTGATAACCTAGGCCTAATGTTAAGCCAACGTTTCTTTTCTTGCCTAAATAGTATTTAACATCTGCACCAAAACCGATTCCCTGTTTCATAAAATACGTACCTGTATCAGCTAAAGTGTTTAAATCACCTTTTAAATCAGGTAACGGCAGACTATAACCACCTGTAATGTGCACTTTTAACTGGGGCTGTGAAAATGTGGAACTGTTATTTAAACTTAAAAAAGCTGCTACTATTATGAACAACGCAACTAATTTTTTCAATTTATTATTCTCCTTTAAATATTTTGAAATGTGATTAGATTTATTATTTAGTTAATGATTTTCTATATAATACAGATATTTATGTATTCTTAATCTGGCGGCTTGGCAGGCCATTTAGTTTGCCCAATTTCGTCTCCTTTTAATATTTAAAATACCTGTAGTTAATAACGCAAATATAAACAAGTTTTTTATAAGTTTGTTCCCAAAAATTTATATTATTATCTAAAATTAAGCGTAAATTACTTAATTTTCATGTATTTAAGCCGCATTGAATTTAGCAGAACTGTCACTACATCGCTTAATGCCATGAGCATTGAGGCCATTACGGGAGTTACTGTTAAACCGATACCTACAAAAACTCCGGCAGCTACCGGAATTGCGGCGGCGTTATAGAAGAATGCCCAAAATATGTTCTGTTTTATGACAGCTATGGTCTTCCTTGAAATTTTAAAAAGGGCTAAAATATTTTCTAGGTCACCCTTAACCAAAATTACATCGGCTGATTGTATTGCAATATCCTGTCCGGTGCCAATTGCAATTCCCAAGTCAGATGCTGAAAGGGCAGGTGCATCATTAATCCCATCACCAACCATAGCGACCTTTCGGCCTTTAGCCTGCAGTTCCTTAACGTATTCCTGTTTTTTATCGGGCATCACCTGTGCTTTAAAATCACTGATCCCAAGCTCGCCGGCAATCTCAGATGCTGTAATCTCGCTGTCACCTGTAATCATGGCAATATTGTAATTATCAGCCTTAAGCTTATTAAGAATTTCAACGGCATTATCTTTAACTTTATCGCTTAGTTCAATTTCTCCGATCAAAGTATCATCTTCAAAAATGAAAATATTCTTTGAAGCCGCTTTTGATGGGGAATGGTTTTCCTTCGAATTCAGATTAGCCCCGCCAATTTTGAAAGTTTTACCGTTTATACTGCCGGTGACGCCAATCCCAGAAGTTATTTTAAAATCATTAACCGTGTATAGCTCGCCACCAGACTTTTTATAATTCAGTACGATTGCTTTTGCAATAGGATGCTCTGAAAAGTTTTCAATCGATGCGGCAATTTTCAGTATTTCTTCACTCTTAAAGCCGTTATATGGCAAAACATTTTTTACATCAAATTTCGCATAAGTTAGGGTGCCGGTCTTATCAAATAAGATAGTATCAATCTTATTTACATTTTCAATTGCTTCGGCATTGTTGAAAAGGATCTTGTTCTCGGCAGCTTTTCCAACCCCCAAAACAATTGCAATTGGTGTTGCAAGTCCAAGCGCGCAGGGACAGGCAATTATAAGTACTGCAACTGCTTTTAAAAGTGAAAAGCTTAATGTTTCATTCAAAAAACTGTACCACACAAAAAATGTCACAATGGCAATAACTATCACCACCGGAACGAATACCGCGGAGACCTTATCTGCAATCCTTTGTATTTTTGGTTTTGCTTTCTGTGCATCTTTCACCATCAAAATTATTTTTGAAAGCAGTGAATCACTAATTGCTTTTTCTGTCTTGATCTTAAGGTAACTGTTCAGGTTCAGCGTGCCGCCAAGCACGTTTTCACCTGTTATCTTTTCAACCGGCAAGGATTCACCGGTCATCATGGCTTCATCTACACTTGAACCTCCTTCAGTAATCTTTCCGTCAACCGGAATTCTTTCACCGGGCTTAACTATAACAATATCTCCAATTTTTACTTTCCTGATCGGTATTTCAATCTCTTTGCCATCTCTTATTACAACAGCATTTTTTGCCTGAAGCTCTGTTAATGATTTTATAGCGTAGTGTGTTCTGTTCTTTAAATTGAATTCAAGGTAATTGCCAAGCAAAATAAAAGTTATGATCATAGCTGCTGATTCAAAATATACCGTATGATGATGTTCACCTGAAACGGAAGGAAAGAGAAGAATTACAATACTGTAAAAGAAGGCTGAAAGAGTTCCGATTGCAATTAATGAATCCATTCCGGCTGAGCGGGCGCGGATATCAGCAATAAATCCTTTCATGAACTTCAAGCCGCACCAGAAAACAACTATTGCAGATAGAGGCAGCGAAATCCAGTTAGCCGCATCCTGTGAAATAAAATTCAGGAACTCAATATGCTCCTTCATGCCTAAGAGCACAATTATTACTGAAAGGGATATTGCGGTATATATTTTCTTTTTGAAAAGTGCTCTTGCCTTAAGCTTTTCTTCTTCTGACTTCAGGTCATCTTCATCCGTTTCCTGTTCAATAGCTTTATATCCAAGCTTATCAATTTCCTTTTTTATGAAATTAAGGTCTGGGCCGCCATTTGCTATTACAAAACTGGCGGTCTCGCTTCCAAGATCAACTTTAGCATTCTCAATTCCACCAAGCTTGTTAAGCCTGCGTTCAATTTTCATCGCGCAAGAAGGGCAGTCCATCCCTTCGATATCAAGCTCAATTAAATTACAATTGTTATCTGTTATTTCAGTATCTTTCAAATTCAAATTATCTATTTTCTGTGCGTAACCATTGATGAACCCTGTTTATTGGGAAGAAGTATAATCTCGGCTACCACAACATTTAAGGGTCTTGTAACCGCATATATCACCGCATCAGCTATATCTTCTGCCCTAAGCGGCTCTATTCCTATATAAACATTTTTTGCCTTATTAACATTTCCCCTGAACCGTACAATGCTGAATTCCGTCTCAGCCAGCCCCGGGTCAATTGTTGTTACCCTGATATCCGTATCAACCAGGTCAAGCCGCATACCCTTTGTAATGGCATCGACCGCGTGTTTGGATGCGCAGTAAACATTTCCTTTAGGATAAACTTCATGTCCGGCAATTGACCCAATATTTACAATATGCCCCGAGTTATTTTTCACCATTACAGGTATAATTGCTCTTGAAACGTAAAGAAGTCCCTTAACATTAGTATCAATCATTTCATCCCAATCCTGCATTTTGCCTTCCTGAAGCTTATCCAATCCGCGGCTTAAACCCGCATTGTTTACAAGTATATCGATATTGGACCATTTTTTAGGCAAGTTATTAACTGTACTGAAGACATCATTTTTATTCCTGATATCAACAGTAACAGGTAAAACCTCAGTCTTGTACTTTTTTCTAAGCTCAACGGCGAGTTCCTTTAACTTTGGTGTCCTTCTTGCTGCAAGGATAAGCCTAGCCCCTTTTTTGGCGAAAGCAATTGCGGTAGATCTGCCAAATCCGCTGGAGGCACCGGTAATAAATACTGTTTTATTCTTTATATTTGTCATAATAATTCAAAATTAATGATATATATTTACTTAAAATATGATATTAATCAATTTTAAGTGTTCTGAATTGTAATTTAATTTCATTTTGAAATACATTTTGGGAAGAATGCCGCTGAAAATGCACAATTTTAACGAAATTCATCATAATTAAACTTCTTTTCGTTGCCAGAAATATTGTTTGAGATTTATGCAAACAATAACTTAGATCGGCTTGTTATATCTATATTAGTTATATTAGGATATTGTTCTCAATCCTATGATTTAAATCATCAGTTTATATGAGCGGTATCATTCACAAAAAAAAACTCATTAGCTATATTTACATTAAGAAATTTTGAAATTGGAGGTTGCTTAATTGGAACAAATGCTGGTATCAGAGCTTACAAGACAAAAAGACCACTTACGGGATAGGATCCTGAAGAGTACCGGCTTACCTTATTTACAGGTTGAGCAGATCCTTGCTGATGTTGATTTGTGCCTGGGCTCAATGATGAAGCTGATGAAGGATGGAAAATCTGCCCACGAAAAGTTTTTTTCAGATATTATACTTAATTCAATAGATGCAATTGTCGGACTTGATAATAATTACCGTGTGTTCCTTTGGAATTTCGGAGCTGAAAAGCTTTTCGGATATAAAAAAGAAGAAGTTATGGGACGGGATTTTGATTTTTTGATACCCGATTATCTCCAAAAAAAAGGTGAAAGAAAGTTTTTAATAGATGAAGTAAACCGCAATGGCTTCCTTGCTAATTATGAAAGCGAGAGAATTACCAAGAACGGCGAAATTATCAATGTTAGTATTTCGAGATTTACAATTCATGACGAAAAGGATGAGCATGCCATAGGCAGCGTCGGTATCTTAAGAGACATTACTAATGTTAAAAAGCTGCAAAAGGAACTTAGAGAAAAGGAAAACCTTGCTTTAATAGGTGAAGTAGTTTCAAGCATTGCGCACAGTCTTTCAAATCCCCTTAACATCATATCTGGAAATGCGGATTTTCTTCTAATGAGTAAAAATAGCGATGATACCGAACAGGAAGAATTAAGAACAATTGTGGACGAAGCAACAAGGATTACAAAATCGCTCAGGGGATTACTCAATTTTTCGCGCCCCATAACAGTAGAAAAAACCAGGACTGATATTAATCAGCTGATAGAAGAAATTGTTAATAATACGAAATACTCGATAGGGAATAAGGATGTTGAAGTTAAAAAATCCCTGGATAAAGAACTGCCTAATGTATTTGTAGATAAAGCGCAAATAGAAGAAGTAATATCAAATCTGGTGATTAATGCTATCCAGGCGTTTACAGAAGAAGGAGAGGTAGCAGTTAAGACAAGAACTAATTCTGCTTCCATATATATTGATGTAATTGATAACGGTCCCGGTATACCTAAGGAAAACCTTGAGAAAATTTTCCGGCCCTTCTTTTCATCAAAGGGTTTCGGAAAGGGAACAGGCCTCGGACTTTCAATAGTTAAAAGAATAATAGATGAGCACAGAGGCACAATAAAGGTGCGCTCTCAGGTTGGCAAAGGTACAACTTTCACAATTTCACTCCCTTTTAAATAATTTTCAAAATCCTCCTGTATAAATTCCAAAAGCCGGTATTATTAAATACCGGCTTTGTTATTTCTGTGTTGCGGGAAACTCATGTAATCTAATGCGCAAATAAAAAACCCGCAATTGGGGATTGCAGGTTCTAACAAAAAGAGAAAAAAATGTTGAAACTAAACTTGTTTTGAAATAGTATTTACCGGCTTTTTAACAAGGCTGCTAAATAACTTTGTTATTTTACCAATATCATTTTCCTGGTTTCGATGTTACCGCCGGCATTGATCTTCATGAAATAAATTCCGCTGTTTACACTATAACCCTGGTTGTTAATAGCGCTCCAGGAGAAAGTATGATCGCCTGATGTAAGTTTACTGTTTATTATTGTGTAAACTTCTGCGCCGTTAATATCATATACTTTTATGCTTACGTTACTTTCTTTTGCAAGTGAGATATCAATATTGGTTGTTGGGTTGAACGGATTGGGATAGTTCTGGCTTATCTTGTATTCAGCCGGAGAAATAGTCGGTTCAATTCCAACAGTACTTCTAACTATCACTCTTTTGCCAGGAGCCCAGTTCCAGAAATCACCGCTTGTATTGCTTTGACTGTTGGTTCCGATACCGTTGGCAAATATTGTGTCTGTTCCGCCTGCAGCAGGTGCCGTGTAATTGAAGTTAACAGATGCAGTACCGTTTACCATTGTTATATTGGCGTTATGGGTTATTTCGCCGCCTGAAAGATGGGTTGTATTTGAAACTACAGCCAGTGTACCCAGCCTTGTTGCAATATCAAGCCCCATGCCTGAGCTTCCTGCATGAGTTACAGTTAAAGTATATTGCTGGGTTTGACTTGTATTCAAAGTATCGGGCCCGGTTATGCTGACTACCATACCCGTTGTTGCGCTTCCATGACAGGAACACCCGGTAGTACTGGTTTTAAGTGTTCTTCCTGTTCTTCCGTTTTCATCCCCATACAGGAAAATTGAGGAAGCGAAGAAGATCACAATTAAAGCGCCTAAAAATTTCTTACTGATAATAAATGATTTCATAATATTAAACCTTTCGTGTAAATTTAGAGAATAGTAATTTTTATTTTCTCTAATATCCGTTACAAAATAATCAATATGGCACCAGCTATCCTATGATGAATATCAAGAGGAAAAATGACTTTGGTTAGGTATGAAGGGGGTAAAGTATGACTTAAGTCTTTTATAGTAATGCAAGTTTATCAATGATTTAACTTACCTGCTTTATACCATATTCACGGGAATTCCGGATTTTACTTTATTAAAAAACCCCCGCTAAAAGCGGGGGTTTTTATTCATCTGGGTTTTTTTCAATTTAACTATTTCTTAACAAATCCAGATGTAAACCATAAGGTCATATTTCATAAGGATTATTTCAGCATAATCATTTTCTTAACATCAGTGTAGCCGCCTGCTACTATCTTGTAGAAGTAAACACCGCTTGCTACCTGATTGTTCACTGAATTAGTTCCGTTCCAGTCAACTTCGTATTTACCTGCGTTGAATTTTGAGTTTGCAAGTACATTAATTACTCTACCCATAATATCATAAACAACTATTGTTACATCACTTTCTTTCGGAAGTGAGAACTTAAACTTAGTTGTAGGATTGAACGGGTTAGGATAATTCTGTGTTAATTCAAATTTTTCCGGAACTTCGTATGAAGTATTTACTATTCCGATAAGCGCGTTCCTTGAAGCTACCAGCGCATCAATAACGTATTTAGCATTGTGCATTCCATATTCGCCACCATCTCTTATAGAGAGGTAGTTAATGTAAGCTTTCCTTAAAGTTACGTTGTTTGAGTCGGCTGCAATTAACTGCCAAGCAACGGAATCAACGCCAACCGGCGGAAGCTGCATAGCTAATTTTGTTAAACATCCTGCAACTTCAAGTCTCCATGCTTCAACTGTTCCATCGGCATCATAATCAGCATCAGCAATAAACTGGTCAAACCTGGTTTTACCAAAATGACAGGTCTGGCATGCTTTTAAGTGATCGTAATCTGTTGCTTCGTTGTGAAGGTATAATGCGTGTCCGCCAACTTTATCTCTGTTTGCAGAAGTTGTATCGGTCGGTGCCATATGACATGTTACGCATGCATTCTGTAAGAAAGCCCAATGCTGTGTCTGTCTGTATGGTGCTCCGCCAAATGTTGCCAGGTTCTGGCCTAAATAAAGATCACCCTGACTGTTATGATGAGGTCCCCAAGTTGAGCTGGTTACTCTTGTATTAACATAAGTCATTGTGTTTCTTCTGGATTTATGGCAATCTAAACATGTAGCACCAGTACCGACTCCTGTGTAATGGAATCCGTTTGCAAGTGTGTCGCTGCCAGCAGGTCTGGTTCTTAAATTTGCTGTATTAGGACTTCCATGAGGGTCATGACAAGTTGCGCATGATACCATTTCATGTGATGCCTGTGTTTTACCATTTGTATTTGTAGGTACGCTCTTTGTAAAGTTTACATAACCTTGTCCATCATGGCATCTTATACAGTTACCAAGATCGTTCGGGTTAGCATAATTGTTCTGTGCAAATGAATTACTCCATACAACGTTTGAATGTTTTGCATTCTTCCATTGTGTGAATATAGGTGCATTTGGAGGAGAATCGTGGCATTGTCCGCATGTTCCGGCGCTAACAGATTTCATAATTCTGCTTGTATCGCCGCCGCCAAATACGTGTTCGCTTCCCGGTCCGTGACAGCTTTCACATCCAACGCCGGCAAACGGAGCTAAAGTGGGGAAACGGTTTTTTATTGTATCCCAGTTGCCCGGTTTCGGTGGAGCGTAATTATTCCAGTTCCATCCAAGATCAACAGCTTTGTCATCAAAACCATTGTTGCTTGCTACTATATTGTGATCTGTACCCATTGTGTGGCATTTAAAGCAATATGCGCTGTAACCTGAATTTAATGTTGATATCCCGGTCTTAAATGATGTTGCATGGCCGGTAACTTTCCACCTGTTGAAAATATCCTGAAATGTAGGATTTCCATTATGGCAGCTCATACAATTGGGGAATGCAGCCGGAATGTTATCAAATCCGCCTGTGCCTACAAATGTTGATGCATAAACTGTTACAGTGGTATCTTTTGTACCGGATGATGTTGTTACTGAAACTTGCACCTGGTAAGCGCCTGTTAAATCGGCTTTGAATTTCTGCCATGTCGGTAATCCGGTTAAACCTGCAAGTGTTGCAGTTGAGCCTGATGGCTTAGAAAGCATTGTCCAGTTTGCAGTCTGGATAGATGTTGTATCACCAAAGTTCCATGCCCTGAAATAGACATATGTTCCTTTGGCAACCGATCTTAATCCGCTTGCAACTGTTGAATCACCTGTAAATGCTGAATTTGTTGCAAGCATTTGCGGGGTTACATATTCTGTAACTATTTTTACTCTTGGAGCGCCAAAAACTATACCTGCGCATAAACATACAAACAGTAAGAATGTCGCTGTCCGTCTCATTGTGATACCTCCTGAATTATTGATTTTTAACATTTTCGTTTTACAAATTTCTGACTATATATACATCAATTAGCGTGCCAAACTAATGTACTAAAACATAGGTGTTTTGCCTATAGAAAAAAATACATGGGGTCAAATTACACACCACCCTTCAAAATTTTGCTGAAATTGAGGTTATTTATGATTAAGGTCATTAGTCTATATGATTTTTGTCATAATTTGATATGACAAACATATTTATATTTGTATAGAAAAGTTTTTTATTTTTACTTTTAATGAATACAGAAGCCATAAAAATATTAGTTGTTGATGATGAGGTAAACTCCACAATACTCTTAAGGAAAGTACTGGAAAAAAAAGGATTTGAGCCTGCAACTGAAAATGACAGTAAAGCGGCATTAAACAGAATTGAAAATGAAGATTTTGACATCATTATTTCTGACCTTCAAATGCCCGAAGTTAGCGGCGTTGAGCTGCTAAAAGCAAAAAAAGATGAAACACTGTTTATTATGATAACAGGTTTTGGTTCCATAGATTCCGCGGTTGAATCAATGAAACTTGGCGCCTTTGATTATATAGGAAAGCCCTTTAACTTGGAAGAATTCATAATAAAATTTGATAAAGCTGTTGCAAATATTAGTCTGAATAAACAGGTTTCTAACCTTCGCTCGCAGGTTGAAGATTCATCTTCATTCAGCAGCATAGTAGGAAAAAGCAGGAAAATGCTGCACATTTTTGATATGATTAGGAATGTTTCCAGGGTTGATGCTAATGTACTTATAGAAGGGGGTAGTGGAACAGGCAAAGAACTTGTTGCACGAGCAATTCACCATAACAGCCACCGGAGTGAAGGTCCCTTTATTGCCATTAACTGCAGCGCAATTCCGGAAAATCTTTTGGAAAGTGAGCTCTTTGGGCATACCAAAGGAGCGTACACGGGCGCAGTTGACGCGCAAAAAGGAGTGTTTGAACTTGCTCATGGCGGAACTTTGCTGCTTGATGAAATTGCAGAAATGCCGTATGTGCTGCAATCAAAATTACTTAGAGTAATTGAGACCTGGGAAATTAAACCGCTGGGGAGTGATAAGGTAAAAAAGGTTGACGTAAGGCTGCTTTCTGCAACGAACCGGAATATGAAGGAAATGATCGATGCAAAGCATTTCCGTGAAGATCTTTTTTACAGGATAGCAACAGTTACAATATCACTCCCGACACTTGATGAGAGAAAAGAGGACATACCTTTACTTGCGGATCACTTTATAAAAAAGATATCTTCTAAAACAGCAAAGCATTTTGCTATCAATGGTGATGCAATAGATCTGCTTACCCACCATCACTGGCAGGGAAATGTACGCGAGCTTGAAAGCGTTATTGAACGCGCCGTAATTTCATCAGAAACTGATATGCTGGGAAGGCATAACTTCAGATTTCTTTCTTCAAATGAAAACGATGATGAAAATTTCACTATGGGCGGTAACCTTGAATTAAAAGACCTAGAAAAGGTCCATATCCGCAAAGTACTTGAAGAAAACGGTTGGAACAAACTTCAGGTCGCTAAAATACTCGGCATTGACCGCAAAACTCTTTACAAGAAGATTAAGGAATATGATCTGGAATGAGATGCCAAACGTGAGATGTAAGACGTCAAACTTGAAACTTTAGACGTAATTGAAAGTAAACACTATTAAGTGTTCTTTTTTATTCCCTTCATGAGAGGGGAGAATGACGAAGTCAGACGGGGTGTGTTTAAAATTTATTAGATTTAATGGGGAGTATTTTAATCAGTATTCTTATCATTCAAAAAAAACAAACCCCCTCTAACTCCCCCTTATTGGGGGAGAGTGGCTGCTGAGGGGAATTCGTATTCTTATTTTCTAAGATCGATATTATACATCACCCATGCTTTCATGCTGAGCAGCATATCTTTCCAGCCGGAATTATTCATAAGTGAGCTATTGATACCCGCTTCATCATCTTTCCAGCCTTCTTCTGTAACCACGACCCGTGTTTTGTCATCAACAATTTCAAATTCAAAAAGACAATTCAGGTCATAATCAACTTTATAACCGGGCCAGGTAAAGGCCACGCGTTTGTTCTCAACAAATTCGGTGATGACAATTTCAGCTTTGTGCTCACCCCATGACCATGTTATTTTGTCTCCAACCGCCTTAATAGGCGCGCTTGCTGCGGTAACGAAATATTTACTGATAATCTCATTATCTGTAAATGCCTTAAATACTTCCGGCAGCGGTTTACTGATCCTAACTGCGACTGTGAATTTAATTTTTTCCATTTTGGTTTTCTCCATTTTATTTTTGAAATCGATCAAATAGCTGCTCCATCCCGCTTCATATTTCTTCACCCATCTTTCGTAGATTTCCTGAATTGGGAGCGGGTTTATATAATTCCACCTGTTTTTGCCTTCACGTTTGATGATGACCAGGTTAGCTTTATGCAAAATATTGAGATGTTTCATTACGCCATACCGCGAGAGCTTTTTGAAGTGCATGCATAACTCACCGGTTGTCAATTCTTTTTCACGCAGCAGATCCAGGATCTTCCTGCGGGTTTTATCCGATAACGCTTTCCAGACAAGCTCCATATTTTTACATGTGACTATTTAGTCACATGTAAAAATAGTATATGAAATTGATTTTGTCAAGAGCAAAATGATAACTTTTTCTATTTTGTAGTCAAACTTAGTTAAGTAAAAATTCATCCCCACCCATTCCCCTTAAAAAACCTGAATTTTGTAGATAATTTCCACATCCTGCCTAAAATCATCCAAAAAAATGATATAAAACATCAAAAATATGGCACGTTAATTGTATCATTTATAGACAAAGATGGTATAAAAATGAATAACTATAACGTACATATATTTAGTATAAAATCGGAGATCTGCTCGCTAATCAGGAAAACGCTTGATTCGGAGAGGTATAAAATTACTTGTACAAGTGGTGAAAATATAAATCAGAATTTTCTTAACGGGTTTAACGGAGATATTGATTGCCTGATACTGGATAAGGATATTGACGCCAAGCTTACTATGAAAATAAAAGAAAAATTTAATAACATACCCATAATTTGTTTGCCTTCGCTCGGGTCTGAGAACAAAGAATCCTGCGGAGTAAAGCTGATGTCTGAACCGTTTAAGCTGAGCGAGCTGAAAAAAGCTGTAGAAGAAATTTCACTAAAGGCAGAGTAAAAGAAAGATTATTTTTGTATTATGGTGAAAATGAAAAGCTATTATAAGAATATTATTCTGATCTTTCTGCCGGTACTGGTGGTAAGCGGACTTTTAATATTTGCTGACAGCTATTCTAGAATATCCACGCAAAATACAGAACTCTGCCTCTCATGCCATGAAGATAAAGATCTTACCATGGAAAAGAACGGGAAAAAGGTTTCTGTTTTTATAAATCCCGATAGTTACAAAAAATCAGTACACAATGTTGCGGAGTGCGAAGACTGCCATGAAAATTATGACCCCGATGAGATGCCGCACTCAAAAACACCGCAGCAGGTCAATTGCATCGGATGCCACAAAGAAGCAAAGAATATCGAAACAAATGTTCACGCAAAAGTCAAATGTTATGATTGCCATACCAAACATGATGTAATTCCGGCAAAGGAGTTTGCCAAAGAGCAGACAAAGGCATGTTTAAGCTGTCACAAAAAACAGAATATTCAGCATTACAGCGAAAGTGTTCACGCAAAGAATAATGTGACATGTGAAAGCTGCCATGGCGGCGGACATGTTGTAAAGAAAATTACCAAGAACGAAGTAGCTTCAACTTGCGGTAAGTGCCATGGTGAACATGAAAAGAATTTTAACAACAGTATACACATGACCGTTTTGAAAAGCGGGAATAAAGAAGCGCCAACATGCACGGATTGCCACGGTTCACATAAGATCATTACCGGAAAGATTTCAGTCGAATCACAGGCATGTTTAAATTGCCATTTGGATGAAAAGAAGTTCCCGGGAACACAGCAGGGTTCAGCGAATTTTGTGCAGCATTACAAAACCAGTATCCATGCATCGATTGAAAAAGAAGGTTTACTCGAAGCAGCAGGCTGTGTTGATTGCCACGGAAACCACATGATCCAGAATCTTGATAACCCTAAAGCATCTACCAGCAGGGCAAGGCTAATGGAGACATGCGGAAAATGCCACAGGGATGTTGTTGAGAATTTCAAGAAATCAAAACACGGGCAGGAGCTTTCAAAAGGGAATGATAAAGCCCCGACTTGCACTGATTGCCACGGTGAACATGATATACAGTCAACATTGCTTTCAAATGATTTCACTAAGTTGAACTTAACAGAAAAATGTTTAAGCTGTCATAAGAACGGAAAAATACCGCATAAAAATTTTAAGGGCGAAGAAGAACTTATTTCAGGTTACC
>JBDTNV010000009.1:0-43422 GCA_039933555.1 Ignavibacteria bacterium | reverse complement strand
AACGCTTTTGAAATATAGACCAGGTTTATGATAAAAAAGCCAGAGTGAAACCGCTGTTAATTCTTTCGAGATCTGTGCTATACTGTACCCCCTGTTTTTCTGAATCTCAGGATAGACCATGTATATTGTCGTTGTCTGCTCGCCTGTTTCCGAGATCTTAATTTTCCTATATTTTAAATACAGATCTCTTAATTCAGAATACTTATCAGGTGCGTATTCTATGAAAGTTCCACTGTGTTCAATCAGATGAAAACCTGTTAAGGTTGTGGGTCCAAAATAATCAACTTTAATTTTATTGAACATACTCCATCCGCCAACCAGTATCATAAAAGGAATTAAAAATAACACTAATTTTTTGAAAAGTCCTACAATATTCTTGTTTTTAATATCTCCGTAAATAATCAATAATAATAACAGTGGGAATATATAGGTAAAAGTAGGACGTGTTAATGCTGCAAGCGAAGCTGTTAATGAGAGCATCAGATAATCTGAAATACTTCCGTTAACTTTTTGCTTGCTTTTTTCTGAAATTTTCTGAAAATAATATACCGTCATCAGGAGAAAGAAAATGCATATTGTTTCTGTTAGTATATTTGACTCAAAGAAAAGAAAAATTAAAGATAAATTATAAATTAACCCCGACCAAAATGCATAATTTTTATTCTTTGTTGCTTTAAATATTATCAAATAAAAGAGTAAGGAGTTAAGAACTCCAAACAACATTTGGATAATCCAGACAATTTTCCATCTTATTAAGCCGAGTATCAGGATCAAGGGATATACAGGAGTACGTGCACCGTCATAGTCGCTGAAGTTTAAGGTTAATATTTCTTTTGCTAATTTTTCGTACCATCCGGTATCAGGATACACGAGAGGTACATAAATATAAAATAGTATTAATCTTATAAAAACCGCAAAGCATGTCAGCAAAAATAATCTATTAATATTGCTGAGTGCTATTTTCCCGAAATACAATCTAATTCCCTAATAAATGAAATTTTTTATTTACACCAAAGATCAAATTACAAATGTCTGCCGGTATTTTCCGTATAAAATTCAACTGAATTTTATCGTGCTATTTTTAAAATTGCATATGGCTGCAGACAATCTCTGGAAACTGCTCTGAAAAATACATCTGGGTTACCGCAATTCAATGATGACTGTATTACTTCCCTTCTGAACATTTTTAAGGGGAATGGGGAATTAAGAGAAGCACCACTCTCGTTAATGGGCTCTAAAGTAATAAAAACGCCGTAGTCACCGTTATTTAAATTATTAAAAACCGTACATCCTGCAGCATATTCCTCTCCCGGTACATTGTTAAATGGATCAACAGGATTAGAGCCCGGGCACGAGCCAGGGCCGTCACTATCAGCCTGTGTAAACCTGGTAAATCTTCCAAGTGAGTGGAATGTTTGAGTAGAATTCTGAACTACCCACGCTTCATAGGTCCAGCCCAGGCCAGAGGGCAGATCAAGCCCTGCGGTAAAACTGGAATTCCCTGATACATCTGCAAACCATAATCCTTTAAGACAATCAGCATTTGAAGTTGTTGGAGATTGAAGAACATAATATCCTGACGCACAATTATTTGGCGCCGTTGTTGGACAATTATTATCATCACCAATAAGTACTGTACCCATAGCGTCTAATGCTTCAGAGCCTGACATTTTCAATGATCCGTAGATGCTGTCGCGTACAAGTGTAAGCGGACCGCTGAGTAATCTAAGCGGACCCGGTGCAAATGCTGTACTTTTTTCAACCGTGATAAGAGCATGTGCGCTTAGTGTAAGCCTGTTTGTGTCACCTGTAAACTTCAGGGTAACTGGTGCTCCGCTGAGATCAACCAGTGTTCCGCCTGAGCTTATGTTAAATTCACCCGCACTGAACCATTCGCGCTGGTTTGCCGTATCAAGTGCAATCCATAATTGATACCAGCCATCTGTACCCTGATCAAGTGGTTTTAAGTTAGTTTGCTTTAAAGTTATTTGCCCCGTTGGTAATGGGATAGGTATAGTACCTGAATCATCACAGCCGTAATATAAAGCGCTACTTGTTATAACCAGAATCACTAAAATATAAGATAATATTTTCATTGCATTTTTATTAATTATAAGTATAAATGTATAAACCAATGTTGTTATCTGCAAGTCTTTTTTAATACCCCTAAAACGTGAGATTTTGTGTGTTTTTGGTGTTTTTTGTATTTTTCTGTTTAATCATTTTTCAGTAACCTCAAATTATAGAACTTTGGGAAATATGTCAATGTTTTTGAAGTCTGCAAAAAACTGTATCCATTTGAATTCAATTAAGATCAGACAGATAATTTCCTGTAAACTGTTGAGTTTCTATAACATTTTGAGCAAAATATATGGTTGTAATCTGTTCTGCAATTGATTAATATTGTAAACATATTTCAGGTATTCATAAAATACTTTTGGAGTTTTCCGGATTGAGAACCAAAAGCTATTACTATTTTAGTCATTTAAATAAAGTAAATCAATATTAAGATCAGTTCACAACTACCGAATACTGGTATAGTAATGTTTAATAACGGTGCCTTTGGCGGCGCCGCCAAACGCTATACTTTGCTTTATAAGGAAATGGTGAACAAATATCCCGATAACATATACCTAATTGTAAACGAACACCTTTACGGCCAGATCAAATCCATTTTTCCGGATATTAATACTAACAATATATTTGTTGTCGATCGCAACAAGGATATTTCTGCCTCTGAAACAAAAGAGAACACCACTTTCTATTCAGACCACCTGCCTGACCCGGTAGAAATTGATAAACAAACTTCTTTGCTGCGCAAGTTATACTGGTATTACAAAAACTTTTTTATTCAAAAAAAAATATATAATAAACTCGAAGCCCTAAGAGTAAAGTATGATATCAAGGTGTTCACGGGAGTATTTTCAGGCGGGCTGCCGCTGGTATTTTATTTAAATAGCAAAAGAAAAAAAGCTTCCGTTATTTTTGCCAATATGGATAGCTGGTTTTCTGATGTACATTCAGATATGAAGCGGCTTTGGTACCGTAAGTATTATTCTTTTAATTATATCATGGAAAATGCCCATTACGTCGATTTTCTCAGCCCGTTCATACTTGAAGGCGTAAAGAAAAGGAATGTTAAGATAAAAGAAGAAGCCATATCAATAGCCCCCTGTTCGTTTGCAGATTACTCCAAATGCCGCGCGGGTGATAAATCACAAATGGAAATAGCGTTTTCAGCAAGGCTTGAGCCTGATAAGAATCCTTTAATGTACCTCGAAGCCGTGGCGGTATTGCATAGGAAATATCCTGAAATAAAATTTCATCTTCTTGGCGAGGGCTCACTTGTATATGAAATAGAAGAATTCATTCGGACTAATAAGCTTTCGGAGACTGTGAATTTCAAGTTCCATAAGAATCCCCCTGAAATTTTTGCAAGAACAAGTATCATTGTATCGCTGCAAACGGGAACAAACTATCCTTCGCAAACACTGCTTGAAGCTATGGCCTGTGGGAACGCAGTAATAGCAAGCAATACAGGCGATACAGGTATGTTTATAAATGAGAAAAACGGTATGTTAATTGGGCTGAATACTAATGAGCTAATTAATGCGGCAGAAAAATTGATCCTTAGCCCGGGACTTGCAAAAGAGCTTGGTAAGAATGCCCGGGAATTTGTGCTGTCAAACCATACTGCTGAAAAATATTGCGAATATTTCACAGGGTTGACCCGGAAAGCTTTAGATAAAAATTTCAGCTGAAGACTGGTGAAAGTAATTATCTTGCTGAAATTTTAAAAATATGATAACTTGCATTAAAATTACTCAATATTAAGATATGAAAAAGCTGTTTTCAGGAAAAAAGATATTGGTTACAGGCGGTACAGGCTCTTTCGGGCACCAGATAGTGAACCGGTTAATGAAAGAAGATCCGGATGAAATTAGGATCATAAGCAGGGATGAGAAAAAACAATATGATATGCAGTTTGAATTTGCGGGCAACAATAAACTGCGATTCATAATCGGGGATGTAAGGAACCGGGAATCCCTTTTAAAGGCAATGAGGGGTGTTGATATTGTTTTTCATGCCGCCGCACTAAAGCAGGTACCATCATGTGAATATAATCCCTATGAAGCTGTTAAAACAAATGCTGAAGGCGCGCAAAATGTAATTGATGCTGCCCTCTTCAATAATGTGGAAAAAGTAATTGCTATCAGCACTGATAAGGCTGCTGAGCCTGTGAATGTTATGGGGATGACCAAAGCGATCCAGGAAAGACTCGTAACCTCGGCAAATGTGCATCGTGACGGAAAGAGAACTGTGTTTTCCTGTGTAAGGTATGGAAATGTATTGGGCTCACGCGGTTCTGTAATCCCGGTACTGCGTAACCAGATAGATAACGGCCAGGACCTGACAATTACGGACAGGAACATGACAAGGTTTATCCTGACACTTGATAATGCCATCGACCTTGTGTTTAAAAGTGTTGAGTATTCTGTTGGCGGTGAAATTTTCATACTCAAAATTCCCGCCCACACCGTTGTTGACCTGGCGGAAGTAATGCTTGAAGCTTCAGGGAAAAAGCTCAAATTAACCGAAACAGGCATTAGGCCGGGTGAGAAAATTCATGAAACACTGGTTACTCCAACGGAATCTATAAGGACTATTGAAAAAGATAATCTCTTCATCATCCTTCCGCAGGTAGAAATAGTAGAAATAGAACAAAAATATAAAAATTACAAAAACGAAAATCTATTCCGGTTTTCTTCTGATACAGCCGAAAAATTAACAAAGGATAACCTCAAAAAAATGCTGAGTCAGGAAAAATGGATCTAAAATTGCTGCATTAAATTCAGGCCTGCAAGAATATGAAACGTATTTTAATACTTGGAGCAAATGGTATGCTTGGACATGCCGCCGGGCTTTATTTTCAGCAAAAAGACTATGAAGTAACCGCCCTTGTCAGAGGAGATTTTGATGCGGCAACAACTGATGTAAGCCTGCTCAGTGAACACATCCTGCAAAGCGAACTTGTCATAAACTGCATTGGAGTAATAAAGCAAATTATTGATAATTATACACCTTATGAGACTGTTAAGATCAACGGAATTTTCCCCAGGAACCTTGCCAAACTGTGTAAAGCTTCTAATGTACCCATGATCCACATAACAACAGATTGCGCTTATTCCGGCTCAAAGGGTAACTACAACGAAAACGATTTTTATGATGCCGGGGACCTATATGGTATCTCCAAAGTAGCAGGTGAATCATCGGACTGTATGAACTTAAGAACTTCAATTATCGGTCCTGAAAAAAATACTTCGCGCTCACTCTTAGGCTGGGTGTTTTCACAAAAAGGAAAGACCGTAAACGGTTTCACCAACCATATGTGGAACGGCGTTACAACCCTACAGCTTGCAGGTATTATAGAAGAAATAATAGAGAACAATTTATACCAGCCGGGCCTGTTTCATATCCACTCGCCGGACGCAAGATCAAAATATGAGCTTGTGAAAATGATAAGCGATATTTTTGGGCTCAACATTACGGTGACACCAAAAGAAGGCAGCGAATTTTGCGACAGAACACTCAGCTCAATCTATCCCCTTAACGAAAAACTATCCAAACGAAAAATAGAAGACCAGCTTGTTGAATTAAAAAACTTTTTCAAATTATAACCATTGAGTATTCTTGGGATAATTACGGTTGTAACCAATGAAAAACATAACCTCAAGGAGTTTTACTTTTCATTAAAGGAACAGTCCTTTAAGGATTTCACTTTATACTTTGTTGATAATAATTCTTCAGATGGGTCGGTTGAGTTATTCAAAGATCTCAACAAAAATAATGATATTAAAGTAAGCTACATTCAGCTCTCTTATAATTCCGGCTTTTCCGGCGGGTGCAATGCCGGGGCAGAAAAAGCTATAGCAGAAGGCTCGAAATATCTTTTCTTTTCAAATAATGATCTGGTCTATGACCCAAACGCAATGCTTGAGCTTCAAAACCTGCTTGCTTCAGATGACACTATTGCATGTGCGGGACCTTTATTGTTTAAACATAAAGATACTGCCCCCGATGAAATTCAGGAATTTGGCGGAAAAATTAATTTCAAAAAAGGGAGGCTTGAAAAATTTTTCACAAATAAAAACATCAAAGAAATTACAGTTCCGGAAACGCTGGATTCTGACTTTGTGGGCGGCGGTGTTTGTTTTATAAAAGCCGATGTGTTCAGCAAAATAGGAATGTTCGAAAATTCTTACTTCGCGTATTTCGATGAGATCGACCTGGCTTACAGGCTCAAAGTAATAAACCGCAATAAAATAATTGTAACATCAAAAGCTAAAATATGGCATAATCATAAGTGGTCAGCTAAAAATAATTACGGGTATTATTTTGAATATTACCTTAGTCAGAGAAATAAGATATTATACTTCAGGAAGTACGGGCTTTACTCTGCGATCTTCCTTTCAGTTGCCGAAGATCTCCTCAAGTTTCCGTGGAGAGCATTATGGTTCATAAAAGTCTGTGACTATAAGCTTCCTTTATACTATCTAAAAGGTATGTTTGATGGTTTGCTAAATAAAAAAGGGAAACCCGCCCTTGGTTTTATTAAGTAAATAGCGGCTTCATTACTATTCTTTCTATCTAATTAATTCTAAATGGCAGATATCAGGCAACCGTATTTATTCCCTAAGTTGCTTTCCGGCAGCGGGTTTACCCTTAAACCTGAACGGCTTAACTTTTGGCAAATCTCCATATTTGCGGCAGCTGTAATTGTTTCAATCGCGGTAAAAATATATCTCATTCCATTTAGTATTATGGAAACAAATATTCCGGTTATAAATGTGTGGAGTGCCTATTGGTGGGCTGAAAACCCCTTTTTCGTGCTGCCTGATGGGGGCTATCCTTTATGGTTATATTTTATGGGTCCGCTGCTTAAGATAACAGGAGAAATGTTTTTAACGCCTGCCTTTGCCATGATAATATTAATATCAATAGCCTGCATTTACGTATTCAAAATAACCCTTATGCTGAGTGATTTCAAAACAGCACTTCTGGCATTTTTCATTGCGGCATTAAATCCGGTAATCTTCAGGCTGAACTTTGAGCCCGGCGGAGAGCAGATCTTTCTTGCCGCTCTGTGCATTATGATATATTATTTCATCAGGGCGCTTGCTTCAGATAAAAGCGTGATGTATTTCATCATTACAGGGATTTTTTCTTTTATCGCCCTCGCATCGGCACCAGAAGCAATATTCGTAATAGTACCAATGTGTACTTTAGCCTTTATTACACGCAGAAACGGCTGCTGTTATTACATCGGGCTATCGCTGTTATTCCCGATCATATGGTTTACCGCAAGTTATGCTTTGTATGGCAACTCATTCAGATCATTTACAAGCGTATTTCAGAATGCGAATTTTGAAAGCTTAAGTCCCGGTCTGAAAATAAAAGGTTTCTTCCTTCCTTACTACTTCCTGATCCTTGGATTAACTATAATAATGTTCTACTATTTTTTAAAAGGAATAATATTTCTGTACAAAGGTTATCCAAAAGTTTTTTTCGTTGCATTGCTTACTCCGATTCTGGCTACAGCCACAGCGGGAGGAATAGCCGGCATTGTATCAGAAAGTTTTCATACAACCCGCTTAATTTATTTAATGTTCTTAATATCCCCCGTTATTACGGCGTTGGGTCTAAATTCTGATCTTTCGAAAATACGCTTCTCAATTTTGCAGGGAGCCTTTGCGTCAGTTGTTATACTTTCATGTATACCGCTTTCTTACATGAGGGATTTTCTACCTGAAAAATACGGCACTATTTTTTCTAAAGAGCTTGAGTTCATTGCAGCTCCTAATACAAGTGATGATTCTGCCCGCCTCGTTGATTTTATAGTTAACAACATCAGGCAATACCCTGCCTTAATATTTGATGCTGATCAAAGTGCGCCGGGTATTTTTTATGTGCCATACTGCACAAAGTTTGCCCCGCCGGAAAAACTTCTGATTAGCGGTTATAATGAACCTGCAGATAAAGAATACCTTACGGGCGAAATTAAATCTTTCTTTAAGAAAAATCCCAAAGGCATCATCATGTTCCGCAAAGACGCAAACACAGTAATGAATAAGATTTTTACTCAACTCACAGCACCAAAGCATTATATCAGGAATGATATGACCAAAACTTTGGAAACCGATAAATGGATAGTCTACATCTACCATCCACCGGTGGAAATAAAATAGTTTTTCCATCCCGGGAAAGAACGCCGGCGAATTCCTGCGTCATTTCGAAAAACGTCTTGAACATTTTCAATCTGATAAACTAAAAAATATTTATGCAAAAGAGAAAAATTTTATTCGCGATAATATCAATAATCACAGTTTCTGTCGCGCTATTTGCATTTAGACCTGCGGATAATAATTATACTAAAACTGAACTATACTTCGGGCAGTCAAAGAACACCGGCGGAAAGGTTTCACAGGAGGAGTGGAATGCATTTGAAGATTCCGTTATCGTTAAAGTCTTCTCATCAGGCTCAACCACATTTGAAACCCGGGGCAGATGGCTGAATGAAAATGGTGATGTGATAAAGGAAGATTCACGGATCGTTATGGCTGTTAATAAAATGACCCCGGAACTTTCAGCGGAAATTGACTCTATAAGAGAAAAGTATAAAAAGTACTTTAGCCAAAGCTCTGTTTTGAGGATAGACCAAACGGCTGAAGTTTCCTTTTAGCCTCACTTAATACAAACATCACTTAATGAAAAAAACATATCTTCATACCAGTACAGTTTCACTGCTCGTGCTGCTGGCTATAGTTACAATAACGGCTGTACTAAGCTATTTTTCAATTGCTAAACCGGTAGAAGTTGATAATTTTGTCGGTCCCCAAGGGCAAAATCCTTTCCCCGACGGGCTGGACTGGCTTCGGCGGCTGCTCATCTACCCGGGACTGATCTTTTCACTTGCCGCACTTGGAATTTTTATTAAATCTGCAGTTGGTAAGAGATCGGGTATGCCCGACAAAATACTGAATTACTTCCTGCTGCTTTTGATATTCTGCCTTGGGTGGGTTTGTATGCCCTACTGGGCAAACGGCCTGCATCATGCTTTTGCTTCAGATACCACGTCACTGTATGACCCGAAATCACTGCTTCCGTACACTGATATTTCTGTTGTATGGAGTATATTTGTAATGGCGTTTCACCTCTTCGCATACATTTTAGTCCTTCTGCCTGTAATACTGGCTTTTATAGATATCAGGAAAAATGGATTTAACATAAAATATATATTTGCTGTTTCGGTGTATTTATTTATCTTTGCTTCATTCTTTTTTGCTCCGTACTACTTGTATTGGTTTTTAGATTAGATGGTTTTACTTTGTTATATCATGCCAAAACTTAATTTCCTGAAATACTTTCTATCGTTATTTATAATTACAGTAATTCTTTCCTGCGGTGATCTTGGCTTTAACAGGCCTTCAAAAGAGTCATACCCTGTAAGCGGCATAGATGTTTCTCATCATCAGGGTGATATTGACTGGGATAAAGTCTCACAGGAAGACTTTGCGTTTGTTTACATAAAGGCTACTGAAGGTGAAGAGTTTAAAGATAGTCTCTACCGGTTCAATAATAAGAACGCAGTAAGGGTAGGATTTAAAACAGGAGCTTACCATTTCTATCTTGCCTCAAAAGACCCCTTAAAGCAGGCAGAAAATTTTATTAAGAGTGTTCCAAAGGGTTCTGTACAGCTTCCGCCTGTGCTTGATATTGAGTTCCCGCCTGATATGGCAACTGAAAAAGATAAATCTAAGCTGATCGGGGAAATATACATGTGTCTCTACAAACTAAAGAATTATTACGGAAAAACTCCCGTAATATATACCGATTATGACTGTTATGATAATTACCTTAAGCCGGAATTCAAAGATTTTGATTTCTGGATAAGGGATATTCATGATACACCGCAATTTTCTGATAGAAGAAGCTGGTTATTCTGGCAGCACAGCAACAAAGGGCTGGTTAATGGAATCAGCGGTTTGGTTGACCTGAATGTCTTTAATGGCAGCGGGAAATTATTTGATTCCTTGTACGCCAAATAAGATTCTGTTTAACTGCTTACAATAATTAATTGTTTGCCCGCTTGCGGATTTGAAATTATGTAGTTAATTCTTCTTCAAACTTAGTTCTTACAATCTTTTCCTTCATTTCTGATTTTGCCTGTAGTATCATACCAATGTTGACCAGATAAAATCTCCCCAGATTTTAAACATCATAAATCCCAGTATAATTATCGAAATGACCTTATTTTAATATAAAATCATAATATATTCGTGAATTCTTGAAAAGTGACCATCGGATTTTGATTCCAATAACTAATTTCTGATTTTATATAACAATATTTCGTAATGTTATTTAATTCTTTACAGTTTATTGTCTATTTTATTATAGTAACCCTTGCTTACTTTATTCTTCCACATAAATATCGATGGTTTTTATTATTATGTGCGAGTTGCTATTTTTATATGGCCTTTGTTCCAATCTATATCCTTATACTTGGATTCACTATTGTGATCGATTATTTTGCGGGAATTTTGCTGGAGGAAAAAAAAGGCAAAACAAGGAAAATCTACTTAATTGCAAGCCTGTGTGCAAATATAGGAGTTTTGGCAATTTTTAAATACTACAATTTTTTCAATCAAAATCTGAATGATTTTTTGGGATTGTTGGATTCTTCAACACCCTTGCCCACTTTAAGCATATTACTTCCTATAGGATTATCATTTCATACTTTTCAGGCAATGAGCTATACTATTGAAGTATACAGGGGCAATCAAAAGGCTGAAAGAAGTTTTGGTATATATGCTCTTTACGTCATGTTCTATCCGCAGCTCGTTGCAGGTCCTATAGAAAGGCCTCAAAACCTGCTTCATCAATTCTACGAAAAACATTATTATGATTTCGAAAGAATTAAAAGCGGTATGATGATGATTGCCTTTGGAATGTTTAAGAAAGTGGTGATTGCAGACCGTGTTTCTATAGTGGTAGATCATGCTTTTGGAAATATTAACAGCCAAAACTCTCTTACAATTTTAGTTGCTATTATTCTGTATGCTATTCAGATCTATTGTGATTTCTCAGGATATTCTGAAATTGCAGTGGGTACTGCCAAAGTTATGGGTTTTACTTTAATGGATAACTTTAATGCCCCCTATTTTTCTCAGTCAATTGCGGAATTCTGGAAGCGATGGCACATATCTCTCTCAACATGGTTTAAAGATTATCTTTATATCCCGCTAGGTGGCAACAGAGTCCCTGTACGACAATGGTTCTTTAATCTCTTTTTAGTATTTCTGATAAGCGGCCTTTGGCATGGCGCAAACTGGACTTTTATCATATGGGGCGGACTGCACGGAGTTTATCTAATTGCAGGAATCTTAAAGGAAAAATACTTTCCATCTTTCATGAAGAAATTTGCCTCATTTCCCGCTGCCACATATATTAGAATGTTAGTTACTTTTGCTCTAGTCGATTTTGCCTGGATCTTCTTCAGGGCAAGTGACTTCAATCATGCATTACAAATCATCAAAAAACTATTTGTTTTCTCGTTTGACGGAGTTCTAAATTTCGGGCTTAATGATAATGAGATGATATTCAGCTTTGCTTTGATAATTTTACTATTTTTCAAAGAAAAATTTTTCCTTAAAATCGATACTTCAAATACAAAAGTTTTTGCTATTGTATTCGTCGCTATTGTTTTCTCGTGTTATCTGTTTGGCGTATTTGGACAAAAACAATTCATTTATTTCCAGTTTTGATGAAGAAACTAATTGCATTTATAGTGTTAATTCTGTTTTCACTGATTTATTTCGTTAGCTCCAACGATTCTTTTATGAAAAAATTGGCGCCGTACAGGTATGAAGTAAATGCTTTTTGGGGAGCTGATAAGTATCGGTATGGTGATCTATTCGGCTTTTCTTTTTTGCCTCAATACAAATTTCCCATAATAAAAAAGTCACCCGTTAAACCGGATCAACCGGATTCGAGTAAGATTAATTTTTATTGTATGTGTGACAGTTATGTCTGGGGCTTCACTCCTCTTGATTCCTTACTATTTGGAGTAAACAGATATCAAAGAACCAGGTGGAGATATGGAGATGATATTTCGGTAAATATGGATTCATCAAAAATTAATTTCTTGCTGATAGAAATCTCTGAAAGAAATATACGTTCTATTTTCAATGATACATCATACGTATACAGCAAAATCAGAAACTCAAACAATGTTAACAAACAAGAATTTTCATCAGATGAAACGGTCATCCAGAAAATTGAACGATATGTTTTTAACCCTCAGATAAATCAAAACCTTGAATTTAATCTGTTTGATTACAGTTTTTTTACGCCCGTAAAAGAGCTGAAAGCCAAAATCAATCTTGAGCTGTTTGGAAGAACAGATCCTGAAGTAAAGATTTCCAGAAATAAAGAAAGGTTGTTTTATTCTGCAACTATTGATTCTGGACTAAATACCAGTTCGTTTATGAAAATTGAAGATAATGAAATAGACAGAATAATCGTTAACTTAAATGCGATCTTCAAACACTATAAAGATATGGGTTTTAAATTTATTTATCTTTCAATAATACCAAATCCAGTTAGTGTAATCGATCCGGATTTTGCAGATTATAATATGCTAATCGATAAAATTCAAAATAATAAAGCGCTTCAAATACCATATTTGAACATTTACCACCAACTAAAACAGAATCCTTCGTTATATTACTATAAAACTGATTCACATTGGAATTATGATGGATTTGAATTATGGTTAGCTCAGCTCAACAAAGAACTGATTCGGGTATATAACTCTAAGTAGAATATAATATCCAAAACTCTAAATGCTTTATATCTTTTTGAGCAATTTCAACACTAATTCAAAAAATTAATCATCTCATTTTTCATTCTGTCAATGTTTGTCTGAATGAATTCATGCGGCGTATCCGGAAACACAATTAACTTCCCGTTTGCTAAGGATCTGTATGCTGAGATGGTTTCTTCAAGTGATACCATTTTATCTCTGTCACCGATCCCAATTAATACTTCGCTATTTATGTTTTCAAGCTTAAGCGGATATCCTCTATGATTCCCGCCAAGCCTTCCAAGCTCTTCCATCATTTCGGCAGTTTTCTTCAGAACAGTTTCCCACTTACCTTCACCGTGCCTTTTAGCAAGTTCACTGGCAAACTTTGGCACTTTTTCCTTTATTTTCACGGCATCAAGCATTTTTACTTCACGCTCTGCTATTTCAGGTGTCCACTCAAACTTTGTGGCCAGTGTAAATATCTTTCTTATTCTGCCCGGCGCCCTTAGGGCTGAATATAACGCGGCATAACCGCCCATACTGTAGCCAAATATATCAATTTCGCTGATATTGTTTGCCGTTAAATATAATTCTATATCGTTTGCAAACATTTCCATGGAAAAGGGTTCACCCGGAATATCCTTCCCGCCATGGCATGAAAAATTTATTGCATGCACTTCAAAGCTGCTGTTTAGTTTTCTTGTGAGCTCATTAAACTGGTCTTTTGAGCCTAACGCCCCATGCAGTAACAATAACTTTCTCATTTCTTTAAGCTTGCCTTTTCCACAATTAGATCTGTCACTTCCTGCACAATGTTATAATTGAATGAATAGGCTTCTTTGTTTGGGTTTCTTTCAACTTTAATATTTTCTATTTCTTCTTTTGTTGTGATGAACTTCAGCCTTCCCATTTCTTCAAGATACTCATCAAGATATGGCCTTTTGCCGGTGAATATGCTGTATGTCTTTGTGCCAAGCAGCGCTGACTCCCTGTTCATAGTACCTCCTCCGCTTAGAACTATATCAGCTGTATTTACGAGCTCCAAGCCATCTACTGCTTTTTCAAGAAAACGGATGTTGCTTCTATTTTTTATATTTGAACTAATAAAGTCTCTGTCTTTCTGCGAGCGGCTTGTGATCAGAACAGTACAATTATTATACGAGCTTAATTGGTTCAGCGCGTGAATAAGTAATTCTTCACTCCTGCTATCATGATAATTGCCCAGCATTCCCGGTGGACGCACTACAGCGAGAATATCAGAATCGTTCACATCAATACTTTTCCTGAATTTTCCATCTGCTTTAAATGAAGAGAGATATAGTTCTTCTTTAAAACCATTATACCTTATGACTTTCTTCAGGTCAATGCCGTTACTGCTTAGTCTTTTTTCGGGAATAAATACCGGTACCAGTATATCATTTGCGTAACGGTTAAATATACGTGTTTCGGTGAATTCATAATCCATCATAAGCAGTGTCTTAATACCAAGACTTTTTGATGCGACAAGCTGTGTTCTTGAGCCATGGCTTACTGCAAGAGAGGGTTTTGCGCCGTCCGGATATTTGTTCTGAATATACCTTTTTAATTCACCTTTGCGCTTTAGCAGGTTAAGAATTTTTTTTATTTTATTTTTCCCGCCGTGAGAACCGATTGCCGTGTGCGGAATACTCCACATTTTTAATAGAGAAAGCGTCTGTGCAAAATCGCGGGCAGTAACGTCATAGGGAATATTGCGTTTAGTCAGCTCCGTGAATACCGGGGCAAAAAGGGGAACGTGAGGCGAATTATCGAGATCGAACCATATCATAGTTAACCCCGCACAAGTTTTTTCTCAAGGATACGTGTTATACGCTTAGCTGTATTGCCATCCCAATACTTCGGCAGCCTTCCTTTTTTATATTTACCGCTCATTACCAGCTTGAACTTCCTCAACAGTAAAACCGTATCTGTGCCAATTATCGTATTTGTTCCTTCTGTTTCAGTAACCGGGCGCTCTGTGTTTTCCCTGAGGGTTAAACACGGCACCTTTAGGTAGGTTGATTCTTCCTGAAGCCCGCCGGAATCAGTAATCACAAGCTTTGAGCTGGATGTTAACGCAATGGTTTCAATGTAACCTATCGGCTCTGTCATCATAATTCCCGGCGCGGTGAAATATTTCTCAAGATCAAAATCCCGTATCTTCTGCGCAGTCCTTGGATGCACGGGGAAAATTACCTTCACTGTATTCGATATTTCATTGATAGCTTTTGCAAGCCGCTCCAAAACTGCTTTGTTATCTACGTTAGATGGCCGGTGAAGGGTCAAAAGGCAAAACTCTTTTCTCTTCAGGCCGTACTTTTTCAGTATCAACTCAGGCTTTGAATTTTTAATGAATTTCTTAAGGGTATCTATCATGATATTACCCGTAAAGAATATTTTCCTTTTATCTATTCCCTCTTTAGCAAGATTTTTGTTCGCATCTGCCGATGGAGTGAACAGGTATTTTGATAGCCGGTCAGTCACTATCCTGTTAACTTCCTCGGGCATTGCCATATCATATGACCTCAGACCCGCTTCAACGTGCGCCAACGGAATAACCATTTTAGATGTTACCATTGCGGCGCTCAGGGTTGAGTTAACATCGCCAACCACTATTACAAGTCCGGGTCTCCTCCGGGTGAATTCCTTTTCAAGCCCCGTCATTATTTTCGCAGTCTGCTCCGCATGCGAGCCCGCACCTGAAATTATACTTACATCGGGCTTTTTAATATTAAGCTCTTTGAAAAAAATATCACTCATTGTGCTGTCATAATGCTGGCCCGTATGGATAAGGGTTACATTGAACTGTTTAACTTTTTCAAGCTCATTTATCAATGGCGCTATCTTTATAAAATTCGGGCGCGCGCCTGCAATGCACGCAATGTTTATTCTTTGCGGCTTCTTAACAGTGTTTTTATCCGGTCTCTTTGTATTGATATAACTTAAATTAGTTCTCAGGTTTTGTTCTTAAGCATATTGTGATAAATTTCATTCAGCTTCAAATAATTTTTATCCCAGTCAGCTCTTTGGGCAGCTATTGTTATATTCCTGCTTCCATGTTCCTCAATTAAGCTTCTGTTGCCGTAATATTTCTCCATAGCATCAGTAAGTTCAGGGGTATCACCGCGTTTTACCATTAAACCATTATCTTCTGTAACCCATTCCTTGATCGCCGGAACATCGGTCACAATAAGTCCGGTACCGCACGCCATTGCTTCTAGCAGTGATAGTGATGTGCCATCGCTGAGCGATGGTGAAACATATACATCCGCTGCGTTAAGCAGCACGGGCAGCTCGCTGTTTGGCACTTTGCCAATTACCTGTATCTTTTCATCCAGTCCATGCCCGGTGATATACTTTAACGCGTCAATTTTCCCCGAGCCTTCAGAGAGCATAAGCATCAGCACATCATTTTTACCCTGTGAAAATTTCCTGAATGCCTCAAGCAGATTATCCGCTCCGTAAACGGGCTCAAAATGCCTGTTGAATATGATAATAAATTTATCTTCACCAAGGTTGAGTGATTTGCGGGCTTCTTTTTTATTCAGCTTTTTGAACTGTCCGAGATCAATCCCCCAGGGGAAAACCGTTATCATATCTTCGGGCAGGCCGTAATCCCCGATGATTTTCTGCTTAACAAACTCGGCGTCACATTGCACATGGTCACAGTGTTTCATTACCCTGCTTACCATTTTCTTTAATATAAAGCTTTTGTCGGGTTCAAGCAGAATATCAGAGCCCCACGGCATTGATAGGTGCGGGTGGAATCCGGAATTTGCTGCAAGTATTCCAACCTGCCATACATACCCGGAGTGAACTATATCGGGTTTAAACTCCCTTAGCACTTTTTTAAAATGACCGCTTTCACTTACCAGCGGCATTGAGCGGAACGCAGGCTTCTTGGAAATTATCTGTAAATGATCAAGTGAATCGATCTCGTCAATAATTTCGCCGGCTGCATAATGCAGAAACAAAACTTCGTGATCAATTACAAGTTTACTCAGGAACCTGTAATCATGTATCCCGCCATTTGAGCTAACGTATAATACCTTCATTTGTGATTTACTTCCCGCAATACCTTCTCCGGTTTATTTTCCTGCAGAGTAAAATTCCCTTATTTTAGAAGAAATAAAACTAACTCCCTCGTCAGTCAGCTCGTAATACAAGGGAAGCCTTAACAGCCTTTGGCTGTACAGATCAGAGTTCGGCAGCTCTCTGCCATGATCATGTTTATCTTTAAAGTAGGGTGATTTGTGCAAACTCTGGTAGTGGAACGTTGGAAGTATATCGTTTTTCTTTAAGTGATCAATCAGCCCCTGTCTTTCCTTAAGGCTCCGGCATATCATATAGAACATATGCCCGTTATTTACTGCATAACCCGGAATGACCGGAAGACTGAATAAACCTTCACCGGCAAGATCCTTCAGGGCATTGTGATACTGTTCCCATATTGATATTCTCCTTTTCTGGATCATATCCAGGTTCTCCAGCTGAGCGTAAAGAAAAGCTGCAATAATATCTGATGGCAGGAATGAAGACCCGATATCCACCCAGTTGTATTTATCAACTTCACCCCTGAAAAATGCGGAACGGTTCGTACCCTTTTCTCGGATAATTTCCGCTCTTTCGATAAGGTTCCCGTCATTTAATACAAGCATCCCGCCTTCACCTGAAATTACATTCTTGGTTTCGTGAAAGCTGAAAGCCGAAAGGCTGCCAAATGTACCAAGAGGCTGATTTTTGTAGAATGAATCAATTGAGTGAGCCGCATCTTCGACCAGTTGTATGCCGTATTTTTCCGTCAGCTTCATTAGCGGTTCCATATCACAGGCAATGCCGGCATAATGCACAATTGCAATTGCTTTGGTGTTGGGGGTTATAAGCTCTTCAAGTTTTGATACATCAATATTGGGATTTTCTGGGCTGCTATCTGCGAAAACAATTTTAATTCCGCGCAGGGCAAACGCATTAGCTGTGGAGACAAAAGTGAATGAAGGGATAATGACTTCATCTCCCGGTTTAAAATCAAGAAGTATAGCGCACATTTCAAGCGCATCCGTACATGATGTAGTAAGCATCGCTTTTTTGAAGCAGTACCGTTTTTCAAAGAATTCATGGCACAGCTTTGTAAATTTTCCGTCGCCTGAAATTTTGCCGGTCTCAACAGCCTGTATGATGTAGTCTTTTTCTTTGCCTGTTAAAAAAGGTTTATTGAACGGGTATTTCATTTTTTATCTTCCCTCCATCCCCAGATATAATACGAAGCATCCGGGCCGGTATTAAATAAAAGATCAACTATGCTTACATAATGCTCAAACGGCGGGTAAAGTTGCGGGTATTCGGGGTAATTGGAATAATCCTTAAACTCAATATCCACTCCGCATTTTTTAAATTCGTCTTCATCAATGTAATTCTTTGCCGAGGGCCCTGAAATATATACTTCTCCTCCGCATTTCTTAATGAGGTCAAGCAAACGCTCAAGGCGTTTTCCTTCGGGTTTATACTTTTCGGAATTATCAAAAATAGTTTTTGAACCAAGGAACTCCCCTGATATCTTTTTTACCAGGAATTGATTTAAGTCGCTTAAGCTCTCCCATTTTTTTTCAAGGTAAACGTGTTCAAAGAATTCCCTGTAATTTTTAAAATATGGAGCCTTCTGGTAATACTGCTCCATGTTCTTAAAATGTTTTCTTTCCCAAACGCCCTGTTTTATTGTTACTTCGTTTATGTTCCTGTTAAGCTCCTGCCCTACCGGAACTGATAGCCACATTGTACCGCCATCGGCTTTGATCTTATTGCGGTTCCGCCAGTCATTTTTTGTGAACTGCACGTCATCATAGAATACGAAGAGGTCGCTCTCGTTAATAATATCAAAATATCCCTTCCACGGGATATAGTTTGATTGTATTACGGCAACTTTCTTCTTCATTTTGTTACCGCGGCCTCGACCTGTTTTTCGTTGCCGTCAGGGTTATAAGGCCTTAAGAAAGAATTTTCGAACGTGCTTAAGAACATAAGGCTTAGTATAACAACATTGGGAATAATAACAGCATAATTTCTCATCTCCTCTATGCTGAATGTAAAGAACATCGAAATTAAAAACGGAATTATCATAAAGTTAACGTAAAGCAGCGGACCCTTAAATCTTTTCCATAAACCTTTTATCAAAAATAAAAATACTATAAAATGAAGTCCGCCGAAGTTAAAGAAAAAGTCTCTCATCAGTAAGTGAATGGGGTGCATCCAGAAGAGACTTAAGTTTCTCATGGAATTATTTACCAGGTTCTGCCCGCCTGTATCTTTCGGCAGGAAGGCGCTGATAGTATAGAGAACGCCGAAAAATATAACAACCATTGCCGAGGCATATAGTATAGTTTTTATTTTAAACAGCTCTTTATAGTTAAACAGCAAATAGCTCATGATCAGATAAATTACCCCGCTGTGATTCAAGAGGCCGATAAAAAATGTAAGCAGAAGCCAATTGGGTTTTTTTGCAACAATACAGTAAAAACCCACTATCATTGAAAGCAGCAGTGCAAAATCCATATAAAAGAACTGCCCGTTCATTATCACAAGGTTCCATATCATTGGATAAATTATAATTGGTGATAGCCAGCAATTCATAGCCCTGCTTTTAAAATATCTGCCAAGCAGAAAGTAAAATGAAAAAAGTATTAGGTAAGCCAGGGCTGTATTCATGAAAAAGAAAAGCAGTTTTGGCGGCACAATGTTAAATGAGGATAGTCCCTTGAAAATAAGCGGCAGAAGTATCCTTAGCTGAAGCGGTTTCACCGATTCAAAATTTGCTACTGCAATAATCCCGCCCGGTGATAAAGGATTGTAAAAATCTGCTCCCATAATAAATTTGTGATAATACAGATATGTAAAGGTAATCGCTATCATTAGATAATAAATGTGTATTATAATAGACGGGGAACGTTCATTCGGAAGCTTTTTATTTAGAAATTTCATTTATTATTTATGGTAATTTCCTGCAATTTACAGATAATGTAATAAAATTAAAACGGCTGATACTTCATGATTTCGATTCTGTTAACATTTCATAAGCACTTTTAAGAACCGTTTCTATATCCGCGTAGCTAATTATGAGGCCATCTTCTCTAATGTGCGAAATTTCGTACCCCAGCTTCAGGTGAAGAATAATTGACCTGTTGTTCTTTCTCGAAAAATATCCTATCAGCTCTTTATAGTTATTTTCCAGCGCTGTTTTACAAAGTTTGATGCTGTGATACTTCGCCAGATTCTTGCCGCGGTATTCTTTCGCTGTAAAAATGATGTGATGATTTATCTTTCCCTCAGTAACTGATGCAAAATCAGCAAGCACTAGCTTATCTTCAGCATTCTTTATACAAAAACTGAATTTAAACTTATCGGTAAGAGGATTTAACAGGTAATCGTCATCAGCATGTTTCCGCCACCGGTAAATTTCATAATATTCCTCAAAAGAATCATTTATGAATTTGGAAAATTTCCGGAGATCCTTTTTCATTAATTCTTCGGTAATAAGCTCTATTTTCAGTCCCAGCTTGTCCAGTTCTTTATCAACATAAGCATGGTAATCAGGCTCAGATATTTCCGTGGTTGACATTACTTCAGGTCTTCTGAATTTATGATTTTATAATAGTTAATTTTACTACCTGTGGATATCTTTTATGAAATAAAGCGGCCGGTTCTGCACCTGGCTGAATATTTTAGAAAGATAGATCCCGATGACACCAAGACAAAGCGTTATTATTCCCAATGAAAAACTAATGGATGCGAGAATTGAGGTCCACCCAAGAGAAATTTCGTTTGGAAAAAGTATTTTGTTTATAACAATATATCCGGCAAAGGTCAGGCTGAATATTGTAATTATCAATCCCATATAAAAAATTCCTTTAAGCGGCGCGGGCGAAAACGATGTAATTGAATTCACCGCAAGAGAAATTTTCTTCATGAATGAATAATTGCTTCTGCCTTCTCTTCTTATTTTTTTAACCGGGATACCTCTTTGATCGTATCCGGGCCAATTAAGCATACCTGCTAAGAATAAGTTTTTATCACCCATTTTTAAAAACGAATCAACATATTTCCTGGAGAGTATCCGTTCTGTCAGTATATTTTTGGAAACCTTGGTTTCACTCAGCATATTAAATATTTTCCAGAATATATCTCCGGATACTTTTTCAAATATGCCGCCTTTTCTCTTTTCCTGGTATCCATACACCACATCTTCACCGGTTTTTTGTATCTCTGCAAGGAAATCCAGAACAACATCCGGGCTTATTTCAAGATCGCAGTCTATAAGGAATACGTAATCACCCTTAGCGACTGATATTCCCGCAAAGAGCGCGTAATGGTGCCCGAAATTTCTTGAGAGATCAACAATCACCAGAGAAGGGTACGTTTTTTTAAGTGCTATTAACTTTTCCAGTGAATTATCCGGAGAGCCATCGTTAACACATATTATTTCAAACTCTTTGCAGCCTGTTTTTTGGAGTGCCGCCGTACACTTTGATAAAAATTCCTCCAGGTAACCGGCTGAATTATATACAGCGGTTACAACGCTTATTACGGGATCTTTTTTTTCGGGATTGCTGATTATAATTACTCCTGGAATCTTATAAAATTTTCACCTTAATTATTGTATTTCAAATACTTCTTATGCTCATTCTTCGCGATAAAATACTAAAATAATGATATACTATAAAGGTATTTTAGCCGTTTAGCCGGGCAAGTTGTGGGCTGTAACCTCACATATATCTGCACGGATCACTTTCTGCCGGTAACGTAATGCTGCGCGCCAAAGGGCAGCCAGCCGAGTATTGTTTCAACACTTCTGAAGAACTTTGCCTTGAACGGGAAAAAGACAATATATGAATCATCAAATACCTTTAACCCCGCGCTTTTAAACAGACTTTTTATTTTCCCGTGATTTAGCAGAACTGCATCGCGGTCAAACTCACATCTTGCAACTGCCAGCCTTGTAAGCGGGTTCAGCGGGTTATGCTCAAACACAGCCGCAATACCGCCCGGCTTTAAGACCCTGTGCATTTCCCTCGAGAAATTTTCCCACATACCGGGCGGCACATGATGCATTACGTTAATTGCAAAACACATATCAAATGTATTATCATCAAACGGCAGCCTTGCCCCGTCATAGATCTGGTAATTCACTTCGGGATTATTGATCTTTGCTTTTTCTACAACTCCATCTTCAACATCTACTCCACTTAAGTCTTTTATGCCGGATTTCAGGAAGCGGTCAACAAGCCCAACCCCGCTGCCTATATCAAGCACTTTGATCTTATCCAGTGACCCGAAATTCTTCTCTGCCAGCTTTAACAAAAGTTCAGCCTTTATCTCAATAAAAAAATCAACATCCTGTCCTATGAAACCTATAGAATCATCAATTTCAGTCCTGTAAGTTTCAACGTAATCATCAAAGCTCACCTGGCTTTCGGTCTTTATTCCGTCATCGCTCTTCACCGGTTTTGCCCCGGTTTCTTTTTGATTTTTGATATCTTTATTTGAGTTCAATTATCCAATGTAAAAAATTAAAATTATTTTTTAGCGGGTTTTGCCTGCTTTAATGCCCACGGTTCTAACCCTAAGAACTTATACCTGCTTAAAAATATTAATGATAGTGTTGTTATCATCGGGATAAGCTCAGTATAAACCCGTACTTCCGCAATATATGTAACGTAAATGCCGAAAATGTAGAACGGTACAATTGCAAGATTTATATAAACCTTCCGCCTATCGGGATACTTAAGCCATGCGCCGGTTACAAATAACAGTATAACTAAAATATAAAGCCCGCCATAATTCAGCGCAATACTCTTGAGATATATCCTGTTGCTGAAGAGCTCCTTAGCTATCCTGATATTGGTTTCATAACCGACTTCATAGTTAGCGCCGGGGTTATCGCGGAATATGTAATTCAAGAGGAGCTTATACCCTATAAAGATAGCCCCCAGTATAAAAGTATTAATAATTACTTTTTTTGTAAACAGGCTTTTATAGTTAAAGAACAGGTATGAAAATATCAGGTATCCTGCGGTTTCTTTGTTGATAATTGCTATTATAAATATAATGTAGAACGCTGCCGTTTTTTTGTTCAGGATATAATACAATCCAACCGTAAAGAAAAGTATAGCCGTAAAATCGTAATACTGAAACGACTCGTTTAGTATTACGTAATTCCATAAGATGGGGTACAGGATTACCGGCGCTATCCATAATAAATGCTTTTTATTCCTGAAATAACCGCATAACAGTTTATAATAAACAACCTGTATCAGAAGAACAGCCACAACATTCCACGCATTATAAAGATACTTGCCGTAAAACGCATATATTGGTTTAAAGAAATCGAATATCACGGGCATCAGCAATCTGAACTGGTACGGCTTTGAGGTTTGAAAGGATGCTACGGCATTTAAACTGTTGAGAGCATTCCAGTCAGCCGGCGCAACTATCTTTCTATGATAGAGGTAGCAAATAACCACGGAAAGAATAAAGTACAGGGCCAGAAAGCCGGACGGAATTTTATTCGGCTCTCCTCTTTCGTATCCTGACATATCAATATTTGCAGGACCGTATCCGTAATATTGGTCTATACTTCTTAAATCCATTTATATAATTCACTCTTAAATAAAAAAAGTATTTTTTTAGAACCCGTTACACGTAATTAAACTTTACTTTCAATTACTTCTTCTTCACCCTCCCCTTCGTGTCGAAGACCTTGTTTCTGAGGGAGGGTGGGGTGGGGTCTGCCTTACGGATTATAATATATCGGTACGCACCAGTGATTTCCCGCAACCCAATCGCTGTTTGGAAGCTCAATATTATGCTTTAATATTTTGTGGCATTGCTCATCATAAACTTTTCCGGTTGATCTCTCGATAGGGTCAAATACTATATACTTATAATAGCCTGATATCATGCCATCCGGCAATTTTACGCGATTGTTATACTGCGGGTCAAGCTTCAGCGCATAGTCATTTTTGAAATCGATAATATCTTTCAATCTATCCGTTTCAATTGCGCCAATTGCCGCCTGGAATTCCGTCATTCTGTAATTAAGCCCGCGGACAACATAATCAAACTTGCCGTAATTGCGGAATTTCTTTGCGTGTTCAATCACATCCTTATGTTTTGATACCAGCATGCCGCCCTCGCCAGTTGTGATGGTCTTTGTGGCGTAGAAGGAATAAAATCCAGCATCACCCCACTCACCCGGATTTTTGCCGTTCCATGATGCACCGGCTGCATGCGCGCAGTCTTCAAGCAGTATGATATTATTTTCTTTGCAGTAAGCCGCGATCTTTTCAATTTCAAAAGCTAAGTGTCCGCCGATATGCACTACCCATATTGCCGCAGGTTTGAATTTCTCTGCTTTTGCTTTCATGTCATCAAAGCTCATGCATAAATCAGATTTATTGCAGTCCACAAACTGCACTTCTGCACCCGCCTGAAGCGTCGCCAATGGTGTCGCCATAAATGTGTTCGAAGGGCAAAGGACGGTTTTTCCTTTTACCTTGTAGAAATCCAGCGCGGCAAGCGCCGCACCCGCCCAGCTTGAGTAGGCAACGGAATCGAGCTTATTTACCTCAGACCATTTATTTTCAAACAGCTCCGTGTAATAGCCTTCTGTCCACTTATTCGATGCAACTATCTTATCGAATGCTTCATGCATCTTTGGCAAATCTCTCTTATCAAACCCGATTGAAAAATTCATGTGTATTCCTTCTTTTGATCCCCTTTGTAAATCGAAGAACTGGCTCCGGCAGTGGGGGACGATTGTTTGAGTACTCTTTTAGTTTTAATCTTCCGAAGGCAAAATCCTGCGAAAATTGTTTTCGGGGATTTAAGATTTTAATCATTTAATATATTGCTCATTATTCATTGCTCATTATTCATTGAATCCTTATCCTATCAACTCTTCACTTGGGTCAAAATAATGGTTGTAATAAACTTTTTGTTTGGGGTCTTTAATTTCTTTTGATTCAAGCTTTCCCCATATTTCAGCCGCAGCCATATTTATTGAATGCTTAACTTTGAAGCCAAGCTCATTTTGTATTTTTTTAAATGATACTCTGTAATCCCTGGAATCAACGCTCTCGCCTTCAATGTTCACAGGAATTTCCTTCCCGCTTACCTCCTTAATTCCTTTTGCAACAAGCTTTGCGACATCCGTTATGATATAATTCTGTTCCTCTGAACCTACATTATAAATTTTACCGGCTGATTGTTCATTTTGCAGTACCTTAAGGTATGCCTCAGCCGCATCGGGCAGTGAAAGCAATGGGCGCCACTGGTTACCGCCAAATACATTTATCCTGCCTTCGGTAAACGCGGTCATCGTCATAGTATTTACAACCAGGTCAAACCTCATTCTTGGGGAGAAGCCATATAACGTTGACATACGCATTATTACCGGCTTAAATTTATTATCAGCAATACCCATAATACTTTCTTCGCTTGATATTTTTGTCTTCGCGTACAGGCTAACGGGGTTCAGGGGCGCTTCCTCGTCAAGTATATCTGTACCCACACCATACACACTGCATGTTGAAGCGTATATAAATTTATCAGCTCCCGCTAATTTTGCCGATGATGCTACAACCTGCGCTGCGAGAAAATTTGTTTCAACAGTCTGCTCGGGTCTTGCTTTGCTGGCCGGGTCACCCACTACAGCAGCAAGAAGAATTACGCTTGACGCATCACGTATGGCAATGTTAACTGTTTCAATATTGCGGATATCGCCTTCAATTATTTCAACGCGCTTATCACCGGCATATTTTTCCACCGAGCGTTTACCATAGATGAAGCTGTCCAGTATCCTTACCGGGTAACCTTCTGCTATGAGCCTCTCGGTCAATACTGCCCCAAGATACCCCGCCCCGCCAATTACTAATACTTTATTTTTCATTACTCATTGCAAAATTGTTTTAACATACTTCTCCATTGCTTCTCTATATGTAAACTTCGGCTTCCAGCCCAGCATTCTCTCAGCCTTTTCACTTGATATAAATCTACCCTTATAATTACCTTTGCGGTCTTCTATGAATTTCACCTTCGCTTTTTTGCCGAGTATTTCCTCGAGTGTTGCAACAATATCTATTACTTTGATAACTTCCCTGCCATTGATATTGAACTTTTCGTTCTCACCCTCGGGCTTTAGGCAGCTAACATTGCCTTCGGCAAGATCGCGAACATAAATGAACTGCCTTGTCTGGCTGCCTGTCCCGTGAATTGTTATTTCTTCACCCTTCAATATTTTATCTATGAATATCGGTGTCACCGTTGCTGCCCTTGCGCGCTCACCGAATGGAATTCCATAACGCATAATTGTATAATTAACCCCATAAAGAGTTTTGTAATTTTTACAAAACATTTCAGCGGCAATTTTTGATGAAGTATATAAATGGTCGGGGTTCTGTGCATAAATTGTTTCTTCGGTAATTTGAGTGTCGTCATCGCCTTCAACGCTGCCGTAAATCCACTCTGTAGAAGATAGCAGTACGCGCCATACATTATTTTCCCTTGCAGCTTCAAGCACGTTAATTGTTGAGTTCGATGTATTCAGGTTTGATATAACGGGCTCATTGTAGAATATGTTCACATTTGCCTGTGCCGCCATATGATAAATTGCATCAATGCCCTTTGAGGCTCTCTTGAATTTCTCCGTATCGTTTACGTCACCAATAATATTTTCACATTTCTGTCCATATACAGGTGATTCCAGGTCATAAATAATTACAATATGGCCCTCTTCCATCAGCACATCCACAACATGTGACCCTATGAATCCCGCTCCGCCTGTAACTAATATTTTCATTTAAGCACAGTAATTTTTTTTAATCCCGCTAAAATAGCCATATATTGAAGCATATAAAATAACTTAAATCCCCACAATCAGGGGTTTATAAATTGAAACTAAATGTTTGACTCCGCGCGGAGTTAATTCATTTATACCACTTCATAAAATTCTCAATATAATCTCCGGAAAGCGCCTGCATTGAAAATTTCTTCATTGCATTATCTTCTATCCCTTTTGATAACTTTTTAATGATATTTCTATCCCTAATTATTTCTTCCATTCTCGAGGCAAGGCCTCCGGGAGTATTATCGAATAACAGGCTGTCAATTCCCTCGTCAACATATTCCCTGAAGCCATCCAGGCTGCTGCATATTGCAGGAACACCCTCGCTGTAACCGATAAGCAGGGGACCGCATTGAGTAACCTGCCTGTATGGAAGTATCAGCACGTCGTTTTGCCTGTAAATGCTGTGTATCCTGCGGTAATCTATGAATTCGTTAATTAATTCGGCATTTTTTAGATTTTCTATTCTGCCTGTCAGTTCCTCGGAATCATACTTTAGCTTGCCGTATATTTTCAGCCCGAACTCCATTCCCTTCTTCTGCAGAATTTCAGCCGCTTCAAGAAGAATTTCAATTCCTTTGTACTTCTCAACCGAACCAAAGAAAAAGAATTGTACCTTATCCTTTACGAGAGTATCCGGAGCTTCATCGCCGCACTCCTTGTAATAATCTATGATCGGAAGCTGAAAAACCGGAGGGTAGAATCCGTGCTGCTTATTAAATATTTCTGCCTGGGTTTTGCTTGCCGCGCAGATATTTTTTAATGCAAGCTTTATTGTCATTTTTACAGAAAGCAATCCATGGCTGTCACGGCTTTCAGGATGCAGGTCAACATCATGCATGACTATCATGAATTTCTTAAGAAGTAGATTTACGAGAAACGCCTGGTAAACGGTCACAGTATTTAACCATACAACATCAGCTTTCATTTTCCTTATTTTAAGAAGGAACAATATTTCGCCTATTAAGCTGAGCGGGTTCCTGAAACGTCTTCTTTGAACAAACTCTGCGCCGAATTTTTTGCACCAGCTTTTTATCTCCGCGGTTTCTTTTTTTGCCTGAAGGTAAACCTTAAGCTCAATATGTTTTTCGAGCTCCCGGCACACAGTATAGCTGTGGTCAATATAGCTTTCGGAAGTTAAGTAAACTACTTTCAATTATACAATATTAATTTGCCGCTGTAAATAATCCGGAAATATCTTCTGTCTTTATAGTATTCATACAGGTAATGGTTTTGTCGCATTTATTCAGGTAACAGCAAAGACAATCAACTTTATCTGAATAAATTATCTTCCCCATACCGAAGACGTCAAGCTCTGTATGCGAGGTTGGTCCGACAATAACTACAGTATGTTTGCCCAGAGATGTTGCGATATGAAAACAAAGTGAATCAGAGGTGAATACCTCAGAGGCAAGCGATACAATGCAGATAAAATCTTCCATGGAATTTTCCGTCCCGAAGAAAATTATATTCTCCCTGCTTAGCTTCTCAAGATCTCCGGATATATCCGTGTAAAAATCCCTGTCTTCATCACCTGCAATTATTCCAACAGCACGGCGGGGGTATTTAGCGCTCAATATGCTTACAAGCTCTGTGTATCCTTCACGGGTCCACTTTTTATACTGCCAGCGGTTCCCCCCGCCAAGGTTTATGAGTATAATACTCTCAAAATTCTCAAGCCGGAATGATTTCCGCAATTCTTCTATTCGTTTTCTCTTAACGGTAGTCGGGTAAATTGCGGGTTCTGATCCTTCATAGCGAAGCCCGCATATTTCATGTATAATTTCATGATAACTTTTCTTGTTTTCTTTTTTGAAGTTATCGTTTACCCCCATAAGGTACCACTCATTTGCCAGGCTGTTTATGGGGTATGGTTTTCCGTTAGCTAAGCAGTAGCCAAATCTCGCCTTAGCTTTTACCTTATTCATTATCTCACAGCTATCGCTTCCACTATCCAGGTTTATTGCAATATCGTATAGGTTATCTTTAAAGTGTTCTAGCTCTTCCGGGGTATCAAAATATATTTCATTTATCATCTCGTTATCCTTAAGCACTTCGTAAGAGCGTTCTTTGGTTATCCATGTTATGCTGCAATCTGTGAATTTTTCCCTGAGCGTGGGAAGAATGGAGGTTGTTCTCAGCACATCGCCAACGGCATCAAGCTTAACGATGATGATTTTCTTTCCGCCTTCGGAATCGTTTACATTATCTGCATCGGGAATTGCCGGGAAGGCTTCTGTTATCTGAAGATCTTTCTCATAATAGCTGCAGTTACCGCAAAAGACACCATTTTCTTTATTCGGTTTGCACGGCCTATCGCCGTAAAAATGGATACAGTCATAATGTATTACGGGAAGCTCTATCATTAAAAATTATGCTGGTTTAAGAACAATTCAATCTTCTCTGAAATGATGCGGAAATTCTGCCAAATCTTGAGATTTTGCCTTATTTTACAATTAATAATAAATATATTTTATTATATATTAAATCCATTAAAATTGTTGAAAAACAGGAAATTGAACGAACACGCCAAGCTTTTTTTAGCTGCTTGTTTACTTTGCAGTATGAAAGAATGAGGGAGTATAAAAAAGTAGCCGCTGCATTACTGCAGCGGCTGGGGGAATGAAGAAGTGAACAACATGAAGAAAAATCTGAAGATTTGTCGAAGAACTCTTTAGTAGTTATCCGATGACTTGAAGTCATCGGATAACCGGAAATAAACAATCATTATTTTATTAGCCTTAAAGACAAGGTTTTAATTAAATAACTATGTTATTTAATTAAAACCATTTTCCTGCTGTCAACCAGTTTATTTCCATCCATACCGGTAGTTTCGAGCCTGTATATATAAATTCCGCTGGCAAATGAGCTGCCGTCAAAATCGATTTCATAGTTCCCAGCGGTTTGCATTTTGTTAACAAGCACAATGGATTCTTTCCCGGTGATATCATACACAACAAGCCTTACGCCGGCTATGCCGCCTGAATTAGGCGCAATATTATATTTTATTTTAGTTTTCGGATTAAACGGGTTTGGATAATTCTGCTCAAGAGAAAATTTGACAGGTATACTGCTATTTCCTGTGCCGGTCAGATTTTTTGGCGGGTCATAGCTTACAATGTTATTGCATTCTACGCCTGAAGCGCTGTAGAAATCACCGTTGATAATGAGTTTATCGTTATATACTTCCATTGCTCTTGGCCTTAGATCAATACCATACTCAACCGAGCACCAGCTTACACCGTTGAATTTTGCAAGCTTATTGGCAACTACGCCGTTCATACTCGTAAACAGACCGGCTGCGTAAAGTTCATCGTTACATACTTTCAGCGAGGCTATATAACCCTGCGAAACGAAACAGTTTGCGCCCTTTGCGCCGGTACCTAATGCACTCCACGATGTACCGTTATATTTCGCAATGTTATAACAGGATATGTTATCCATTTTAATGAATAATCCGCCGGCGTAAAGCTCGCCGTTATATACTTCAAGCGCGTTAACGGTTCTATCGCCGCCTGAAACACCGGCCCCCAGTGAAACCCACTGGCTGCCGTTCCATTTCGCTATTCCGTTACAGGTTTGTGTGCCTGCAGAATAAAAATTACCTCCTGCATAAAGCTCCCCGTTATATTCCTTTAATGCGTATACCGGACCGTTCATGCCAATATTCATACTGGTCCATCTTGTGCCATCCCAACTGGCTATACTTGCAGCCATTTCTCCGCCTGCGGTTGTAAACCAGCCGCCTACTATTAAATTATCATTATATACACACATTACATTTGGAATATTATCAAATCCGGTACCGCAGGGGCTCCATGAGCTGCCATTCCATCTTGCTATGTACCTCGAAGCAACACCGCCTGCTGAATCAAAAAATCCTGCAGCATAAAGCTCGTTACGGTACGATGCAACGCTTTGCGCTTCATGGTTCAAACCTGCACCAAGCGGTGACCATGCGTTTCCATCCCATTTAGCAATACATCTTGCCGGGTTGCCGCCTGCAAGATTAAAGTATCCTGTGTTAACCAAATATCCGTTCCATGTTGTCATTGCCATAGAAAAGTGTTCGGCATAATATTCGGTCCCTGAGGCCGAATACCAAAATTGTGTCCCCTGGCCAAGCGGAGAAAATCTGGACTGAACAGGAACATCAAATGCTGACCACGAAGGGTCACATGTATCTTCCGAGGGCATAAACCCAAGCATAAAATGTGTTGCTCCGCAGGTTGAGCTTCCCGGGTATGTTCTGTCTGAATAAAAATATGCAGCTGAATCCCTTGCTACCTGCCCCCCGCCTTCGTTGAATCCATAATTTACAACTATGTTGCTGTTAGACCTGATTATTAAAGAAGCAATTGAACCTTTAAACCACAATGAGGGTAAATTAACGGTTTGAATGCCATACTGTGGAAAGAATCCCACATTACCTACAGAAAATGCTGCATTATTTGCCATGCCGGTGTATGTAAAATTATTGTATGTATTTGTAATTTCGCCATCGACAATTGTTTCAAGCTTCTGCTCTGACTTCTTATAATTTATCCTGTAATTATGCCAGGTTGTATCTGAACCTAAGAAGTAAATTCTTTTCCATTCATTATTTATATAAATACTTACGTACCCTGATTCATTTGTGTGATAACCAAAGATCCATCCTGCTGCGGACGCTTTTCCCAAAATATACATTGCCCTGTATGGAGTTGATATCTTCAGTCTGCACTCAATTGAAAAACTATCCGTTGAATTCACAGGAAATTCAAGCGCATTAATATCGCTTGTCCTAAGAAAATCTCCCTTACCATCAAAAGTTAAATAACCATCTATATATGGAGATGGCGGTAAGTTTGAATTCAGTGCCGGATCGCATCCAGCCTGTGAATGTGTTTTTGCGGATAATACAATTAGTAATAAAATAATAATAAAGGTTTTCATGGTCTCTTTCTTGTTTCTTCCTCCCAATATTGCAGTATAAAATGACATTTAATATAGCTATATGCGTTAGTTGTTCCCCATTGCAATAATAGGATATACGGTTAGTAATTCCTATACCGTGATTTAGGTAGAAACACTCACGAAAGCTGTATAGCTATGTTATTATAGCATTTTAAATGTAACGTAAAGGTATTAGGGAATCAGAAAAAAACTAGAATTTCAATACAAGTTCAATCGGACAGTGGTCGCTCCCCATTATTTTTGAGTGAATCTTTGCATCAGTAACCATATTCCTCATTTCTTTGGTTATGAAGAAATAATCGATCCTCCAGCCAACGTTGCGCTCTCTGGCCCGGGTTATCTGGTCCCAATAGGTATACTGCTCAGGCTTTGCATTGTACTCGCGGAATATATCTATATATCCCATGTTCACAATCAGATCCAGCCATGCTCTTTCTTCGGGAAGAAAGCCTGTATTCTTTGAATTTTCTTTCGGGCGCGCAAGATCAATTTCCTTGTGCGCTGTATTATAGTCACCGCAAATGATAATATTTTTTTGTTTCTTTCTCTTTTTTTCAATATTGAAAAAAAGCTCATTGTAGAAATCAAGCTTGTATTTTACACGCTCGGGTCCGCGGCCGCCATTTGGGAAGTAAACGTTATATATTGTAAAGTCTTTGTAATCCGTTACGAGTACCCTGCCTTCGTTATCGTAGTATGGATTCCCAAATCCCTTTTTGAAATCAATTGGCGGTATCTTTGAATAAGTTGCAACACCGGAATATCCCTTTTTCTCCGCTGAAAAGAACTCACTCCAGCATCCGCAGAATTTTTTCACTTCCTCGTCAAGCTGCTCAGCCTGCGCCTTGGTTTCCTGCAGGCATAATACATCGGGACTTGCCTTCTTAAACCATTTCGGAAAATCCTTTTTCCATATTGCTCTGATACCGTTTACATTCCAGCAGAATATTCTTATTTCTTTTTTCGCCATGATTTTGATTACTCGCCCTGAATTTATCTCAGGGTCTTCATTATATTTTAATTCGTATATATTCGCCTGACTTTCGTTTTCTGCGCTTCACAGCAGTCCCGCTCATCTGTCTAGCGGGATAGAAAGTTGAAATTAGTGGTAAGTCTTTACCTCTTGCTAAATCCTCTTTTATTTCCCTTAAATCCAATATCAAAGAAATTATTTATTATCTCTTCCTGTTCTTCGGCGGATTTTTTTTCTATGATCGCTTCGTAAGTTAAAATCATACCCTGCCATTCAGTATCGTGCAAATGCGCGCCTTCCGGAACCTCAAGGGTATTCATTTTTCTAAGCTCCGGGTAAATAGTCATATAAATATAAGGCCGCTCATACATTTCATCGCCGTTTGATACACCAATACCCATAAATTCATCGATTTCATCTATCTTCTTCCCGCTGAACCACTTGAACGCATTATCGAAGTGATGCGGCCAGAGGCATATCTGTGTTTTAACTCCGTCATTAAAGGGTATTTTTTTATGGAAGGATCTTAGCAGTTCAGAAAAATTTACGAACTGTAAAAGAAATTCCTGTGCTTCGGGTTCACCTATTTCAATTTTTCTTTGCGTATCAAATTCATCAGCACTCAGATTTACCTCTACACCAAAATCACTCTTTAAAGCTTCCAGCACCTTAACGCAAAGTTCATTCAATGATTTACCGGTAACCGCAATTGAGACATATTTATTCTGATTGTTAGCTATCTCAACACAAAGAATTTCCTGGTTGAAACCAATTTCAAGCTCGTTTAGATTATTTATGGGGGGTGTGCAGAACCCTTTAGTTACGATGCTTAACCAAAGATTATCGCTTTTTGCGATCGGCTGGACAAGCACTTCACGAAACCTGCCGATAAGCTCTGCAACAGAGTGAATCCGCCTTCTCGTCTTTACATATTGCTGCTCTTCTAAATCAGGGAAAGAGTTAATCATAATGTGTTTATTGTTTCACCATATTTTGTAATACTTTCCAAAAATCCACTGTCGTCGTTTCCCTCTTCTATTATTACAGGTTCTATCCTGCTGTCAATTTCAGATGCAATTCGCCATAACAAGGGGGTTGTTTTTAGAAAATCCCCTGGAAATTTATCTACTATAATGGCAACATCAATGTCGCTATCTGCATTGGCTGTTCCTCTGGCAAATGAGCCGAATAAAATTATCTTCTTAAATTTTATCTGTTTACTCAGCTCAACTGAAAACCTTTTTATGTTTTCGATAACATCTGCTTTACCCATTATTGGAATTCCTTGGTTTTTGTTATTAGTTCGGAAGTGTTTTCATGATTCAAAGATTTCAATAAGTTTTCTTTATAAGATGGATACCTTGCTTCAATGTTTAACGGCTGAATAGAAAATAGAAAAGTCTTTTTGTCGTCATCCATAACACTATTCAATCCTGATAACTCGGAGAGTTTTGATAAATTATGAGAATATGGAGGAGTTTCGTTAATTTTATCAGCAAAATAAGCTTTTAGTATTTTCTCAACTGCCTGGTGGCACATAAAACCAACATATAAATATCTTTTACCTTCCAGCATTACTTCGGCCGTTTTAAGGTCGTAATCCGATAATTCTACCCAATATGAGATTTTATTAATATTCATTATATAATTTACCTATAACCCTAAAACTTATCAACTCATCTATGTATTACATGTATTGCGTTTCACGCCAGCCTCACTAAGCCTTGACAGAGGAAGGTTTTGAGGTTTGACATTTCATGTTCTTACCTCACCACCGGCTTGCCTGCTGATTTCCAGTTATCAATTCCGCCTTTTAGGTTATACACATTCTCGAACCCCATGCCCATCATATTGTTTACCGCTCCTGCGCTTCTTGAGCCTGATGCGCAATATACAAGATATGTTTTACTCTTATCAAGCTTATCAATATAACTTTTAAACCCGCTTGATGTATAGCTGATATTCTGCGCACCTGAAATTTTATCACCTTTGAACTCAAACCCGCTTCTAACATCAAGTATCACAATGTCTTTTTCTTTTGTAAGCTCTTCAAATTTCGCCGGGTCAACATCCGCAGTAGTTGATTTAGGTCCGCTTAAAAAGAATTTATAAATCAGTATTAATGCAACAACAACTAATGCGGCAATTATTATTTTATTATTCAAATTATTACTTGTTATTTGTTAATTGCTTTTTTTCGCCATTAAATTCAGTGCGCTGCCCACTTTGAACCAGTCAATTTGCTGTTTATTCATTGTGTGGTTTAGTGTTATCTCTTCTGTCGTTCCGTCTGAATGTTTTAATGTCATCTTTACCTGGCTGCCGGGTTCAATTCCTTTAACATCAAGGTCTATCATGTCATCTTCTCTTATCTTATCATAATCATCGGGCTCCGCAAAAGTTAACGGCAGCATGCCCTGTTTCTTCAAATTTGTTTCGTGAATCCTTGCGAATGATTTCACTATAATAGCCTTGCCTCCCAAATGCCTCGGCTCCATTGCGGCGTGCTCACGGGATGAGCCCTCGCCGTAATTTTCCTCACCAACAACTACCCAGGGAATTCCGTTTGCTTTATACTCTCTGGCAACATTCGGAACCTCATCATAATTGCCCGTAAGTAAATTTTTTACATGGTTGGTTTTATCATTAAACCAGTTCAGTGCGCCTATAAACATATTGTTCGAAATATTATCAATGTGACCGCGAAACTTAAGCCACGGACCCGCCATTGAAATATGGTCGGTTGTACACTTGCCCTTTGCTTTGAGAAGCAAATGCATATTTTTATAATCCTTTTCAAAATCAGGATGCACAAACGGGAATAATCTCTGAAGGCGTTTGCTGTTCGGATCAATTTCAACGCTTACATTGCTTCCATCAGGCGCCGGAGCAACGAAACCGTTAACACCTTTTAAATATCCGTTCTTAGGAAGCTCATCGCCGGTGGGTTCGGAAAGTTTTACGTCCTCGCCTTTATCGTTCTTCAATGTATCGGTCAACGGGTTAAATGTAAGTTTACCTGCAAAAGCTAAAGCTGTAACAATCTCCGGTGATGCTACAAAAGCGTTTGTTGCCGGGTTGCCGTCATTACGTTTGGAAAAATTCCTGTTATATGATGTTATTATGGAGTTCTGCTCTCCTTCTTTAACATCATGGCGTTTCCACTGTCCTATACAAGGACCGCATGCATTTGCGAGCACAAGTCCGCCGACCTTTTCAAATATCTCAAGCTGTCCGTCACGCTCAATTGTCGCGCGTATCTGCTCAGAGCCCGGTGTAATTGTAAATTCTGATTTTACTTTCAAGCCTTTTTCCATCGCCTGCTTAGCAACCGATGCCGAGCGCTCCATATCTTCATATGATGAGTTTGTGCAGCTGCCGATTAACGCTACCTTCAGCTCTTCCGGGTATTCCTTATCTTTTACAGCCTGTTTGAATACAGAAATTGGCCACGCCAGATCAGGGGTAAACGGACCGTTAATATGCGGCTCAAGCTCGCTTAGGTTTATTTCAAAAACCTGGTCATAATACTGCTCGCTTCCTTCATCAGGCCGCAGGTATTCTGCAATTTCATTTGCAAGGTTTCCAACTTCTTCTCTTTCCGTGATAACAAGGTAGTCGTACATTTTTCTATCATATGCAAAAAGCGATGTTGTCGCGCCAATTTCAGCGCCCATATTGCAGATGGTTCCTTTTCCCGTGCATGAAATTGTTCCTGCGCCTTCGCCAAAGTATTCAACAATTGCGCCGGTGCCGCCTTTTACGGTTAATACTCCCGCAACTTTAAGTATCACATCTTTGGGAGATGTCCACCCGCTCAATTTTCCAGTAAGTTTAACGCCTATGAGTTTTGGGAACCTCAGCTCCCACGGCATTCCCGCCATAACATCAACTGCATCCGCGCCGCCAACGCCTATAGCTATCATACCAAGTCCGCCTGCATTTGGTGTGTGCGAATCGGTGCCGATCATCATTCCACCCGGGAATGCATAATTTTCAAGCACTACCTGGTGAATAATTCCCGCACCCGGTTTCCAGAAACCTATCCCGTATTTATTCGATACACTTGCAAGAAAGTCATATACTTCCCTGTTCTCGTCTTCTGCTTTAAGCAGGTCTTTTGCGGAACCAATTTCGGCCTGTATCAAATGGTCACAGTGAACCGTTGAAGGTACTGCAACTTTCGGTATTCCCGCTGACATGAATTGCAGAAGCGCCATTTGCGCAGTTGCATCCTGCATAGCCACCCTATCTGGCGCAAATTCAACAAAATCTTTTCCGCCTGTATAAAAGTTAACGGTCTCGCTCCATAAATGTGCATACAGAATTTTTTCCGCGTATGTCATCGGCCTGTTCAGGATTTTCTTTGCTGCATCAACTCTTCCTTTAAAACCACCATAAACCTTTTTTATCAAATCCAAATCAAACATTTTATGATCCTTTGCTATTTTATTCACAACAGGCGCATTCGCTAAATGCATCCGGTGAAATTATTACAGAATATTATAATTAAAATAAATCAGAATGTGTGCCTGTTCTTTCGAAAATAATATAATCACCATCTATTTTATATATCAACAGCCAATCAGGCTCTATATGGCATTCTCTCCGGTTTAGAAAATTACCGGATAACTTATGGTCTCTGTGCTTTATTTCAAGCTTTTCTTGTACGATAAGCTTTTCGGCAACAAATCTGAATTTTTCAAAATTCTTTTTAGACTTTTTTAATTTTTTAATGTCTTTATTGAATGCTTTTGTATATACAGGAATTAGAGATTGCAATTAGACTCCAAGCTTGTTAAAAAAATCTTTTACATCTTTACAGTAAATCAATTCTTTTCCTTTATCGGTTTTATTAAAAACAGCTTCGGTTATTTTGTTTATTTTTTTCGCTTTTCTCTTTGGCTTAACCTGGGCTAAAGTTACGTTAATTCTTTTTCCTTCAAATATTTTTCTGATCTTGTCGAGTTCTTTAACGCTGTTAATTTTAATAGTTACTTCCATAATTTTTATTTTTAATTTGTAAAACTTATATTTTCAGGCTTAAGTAAATCCATTCCTTTGAACTTAAGCAATAACTGCGCATCTGTTACAACATCTTTCATGCAGTAATTCTTTATCCGTTCAAGATCTTTATCTATCCAATATGTGCTCCAAACCTGGCTGCCATCAATATCATCCTTGGGTGACTCGATCCCAAATACGGCTGCAAGTAAATTCAATGATGTAAAGTTCTTGTAATCACCGAATTTCCACATATCCATTGTATCAATTAGCTGAACCTCCCACGGCTTTTTGCCGGCATTATCAAGCAGGTAGGGAATCGGCAGCCCGTTTATCAGACACCTGCGCGCTATATATGGAAAGTCAAACTCCTTGCTGTTATGCCCGCAGAGTAAATGTTCATCAGTACTGAATCCTTTATTTACAGCATCGCTGAATTCCATAAGCAGCTTTTTTTCATCATCGCCGTAGAATGCTTTTACTTTAAACTGCAGTCCATCGCCCGTTTCAAAAAAATACCCCGCGCATATACATATTATTTTCCCGAACTCAGCATAAATGCCGGCTCTTTGATAAAGACCGTCCGGCGTTAAACCATCTTTAATATCCCGCTGCATCTTTTTTTTCCAGAGTTCTTTCCAGATATCGGGTACTTCGTCATACGTTGCATACTGAGGCACTGTTTCAATATCCAGCACAAGTACGTTTTTCAGGTTTATTCTATCCAGCATATATGTTTGTTGTTAGCACGTTGTCTTTCTTGTTCTCACGTTTCGCGTCTCTCTTCTCTAGTTTGACATTTCACATTGCACGTTCAACAATCAAAACGCATTTTCAATATGATTTATCTTTTCTTTTCCGTCTTCTATCATTATAGCCATTACGTCAAATCTTTTTTCGTAATCATCGTATTCAGTGTGTGTCATCAGGAAACCTTCGGCTGATTTTAATATCTGTTCCTGTTTTTTTTCTGTAACCGATTCTTCCGGCTCACCGAAAGTCTTTGTTCGCCGGGTCTTCACTTCAATAAAAATTATTCTTTTATTAGCTTCATCCTTAAATATCAAATCCGTTTCAGCCCTGTTATACCTGTAATTTTCGGCAATAAACTCATAGCCCAGTGATTCAAAGTACTTCTTCGCAACCAGCTCGCCATCTTTACCAAGGCTCAAAACAAAACTCCCTGTATTGCTTTCAGCTTAAACGACTTCCTGTGAATATCGGTATAACCAAACTCAAGAATTTCCTCAATGTGCGCAGATGTCCCGTAACCTTTATGCGCTGAAAACGAAAAGTTAGGGTACGTGTTTTCGTGCTCACACATAATTCTATCCCGTGTAACCTTTGCTATAATTGATGCGGCTGCAACTGAAAAACTTTTTTCGTCTGCTTTTATGACATTTCTTACTTCGGCAACCGGGTTAAAATAAAAATTCCCGTCTGCTATAATAACACCGGGAGTTTCTTTGAGTCTCATAATTGCCATATTCATCGCTTCCTTAGTGGCATTCAGAATATTAAGCTCATCTATCTGCCTGTTATCTATAATCCCGACCGCCCAGCTAATTGCCCGTATGGTAATATCATCATATAGCTCCTCGCGCATTTTTTTTGTAACCTTTTTGGAGTCAAACACACCCTCTATATATACATCATCGCCAAATATAACCGCTGCGGCAACTACGGGACCCGCAATGGGGCCGCGCCCGGCTTCATCCACACCGCAAATGAGGCAGTTTAATTCACGCCTGATTACATTATCGTATTCTATTATGTTTTGGGTTCTTATGGATGGTATTTTTTTCATTTTTTCCGGTAAATATTGCCCGTTATTGCAGTCTAAGCGGTTTTTGGGTAAAAAAGAATTTATAATTTTTACTTTAAATTTAAAATTCAAAAAGTTATCTCAATATTTATCCTAAAATAATGCGTTTTCTATATTAGATACCATAATTAGTAAACGATTCTTTCTGGCCTCTTAAAAATGGCGTTAAGAAATTATTAGAGCAAGCGTAGCAAGAAAAACTGTTTGAGTTCCGTCTTGTGAGGCGGAACGAGTTTTTTTCTTGCAGCGAAGCGAGAATAATTTTAGTCATTTTTAAGCAGCCTTGACTTTTTTGGTTCTTTTTGTGTCAAGACAAAAAGAACTTTAAAAACTTTTGTAAATAACGTAATTTATTTATATGTTTGATTTATCAAATTTTAAAACTATCGTTTTTGATTAAATCTTTATTTATCGAAATCTTAAACTTCATCCTTCCAAACTCCTGCATCTGCTGTCAGGCAAGTACTGATGCGGAGGAACAATATCTATGCCATAAATGCAAAGAAAAACTTGAACTATACCGCGATAAACACCCGTGGCAACAGGATAGAATCTCAGACGGAACGATTGATAATTCCATCAGCGCGTTCTGGTTCAGAGAAGGAATGCCCATTCAGCCATTATTACACGCCATGAAATACAGTAAAATGAAGGGTATCGGGGTTATGCTTGGCAGAGAACTTGGCAAAATTATTTCGGCCGGCGAAAATGAGCGTTTTAACTGCATTATTCCTGTCCCTTTACATAAAGCTAAATACAGAGAAAGGACGTATAACCAAAGTGAATACATTGCCGGGGGTATTTCAGATATTCTTAAAGCAGAAGTAATTAATGATGGCGTAATCCGCACACGATTCACCGGAACACAGACAAGGCTTAATAAAGCCGAGCGGGAAGAAAATGTAAGCGGAGCGTTTGATATCAATCCAAAATATGCAGAAAGTATCCGCGGTAAAAATATAATTCTGGTTGATGATGTCATCACAACGGGGGCAACAATACTCGAGTGTGCTTCTGCTTTAAAGAAGGCTTCCGCCGGTAAAGTATGGGTGTGCTCCGCTGCTTACGCTGAATTGAAATTAAATGTTGTGTAATAAAATCCCCCTCAAGAAACTGCTTTTGCCGTTTCGAAGTCCCGCTATGGCGGGATGAAGGTTGTAATAAACGTGGCTCGCCCGATACAGTGTAACTCTTAAATTCATTATATTTGTACTACATCCAATTAAATTATAAGGAAATGAAAATCATACTGTTTATCCTTTTGGCGGCTTTTATGTTTTCATCGTGCGGCAAGAAAACCGAAAGCCCAAAAACCGATACTAAACAAACAACAACCGAATCAAAAACAAACGACGAGGACGTACTTAAGTTTACCGAGAGATCATTCTTTAAGTCTTACAACAACTGCTCACCAAACGATACATGTACATACTTTAAAGTTGATTACACCGAAGCGGTCTCCGGCAGAAACAAAGATAAAGTGAACGGGCTTATTTCGGCCATTGTTTACACCGGAGTTTCTTATGGGGATACAACCATGCCAAACATTCAGGTTGCAGCAGATTCCTTTATGACCCAGTACGTGGCATTCCGAAAAGAAGTTCCTGAATCAGCCCAGTACTGGTACCTTGAGCAGTCAGTATCCGCAAACCTGGATCACCAAAAGATAATCTGCATCACATCCTCAAACTCATCATATATGGGCGGAGCGCACCCAAATAGTTATCTTGAATATTATAATATTAGTAAAGAAACGGGTGATACGCTTTCGCTGAAGAATTTATTTGCCGCAGGGTTTGAAAAGAAACTGGGTGAGCTTATAGATGCTGCTTTTCGCAAGGCTAATAATCTGAAGCCCGGGGATAACCTACAGGATAAAGGCGGTTTATTTGAAAATAAAATTACGTACAATTATAACTGGAACGTAAATAAAGACGGCAGTTTAACGTTCTATTACAATCAGTATGAAATTGCTCCATACGCTGCTGGGCCCATAGAGGTTACTTTAACAAAAGAAGAATTAGCTCCGCTTCTATCAGCGGATAGTCCGTTAAAATAAATTCTGTTGCACAGTTCTTGAAAAAAGAAGGAGGCTTTTAAAGCCTCCTTTACTTATTATTGCCCTGCATTAAAGCGATAATATATCCGTCCGGATCTCTTATGAAAAAAATGTCATTGTTTTTAACTGCTGTAGAGTTGTTCATCGGGCCCGCTATAGCCTCAACTCCTTTTTCCTTCAATATAGCTCTCACCTTTTCCAAGGGTGTGTTCAGGGCCATTCTGAAGACAACTTCATTTTTAGGCGGAGACTCTCCATCATCAAATTTTACAAGTCTTATTTTCTGGCTGCCAAATTTCAAAATTGTTTCCCCTCCCCCGGTACTGATATTTTCCACTCTGAAAACATCCCTGTAAAAACGAGCTGAAAGATCAACATCCTTTACCATTAATGTCAGGTGGTCAATATAAGAAACTGATATTCCCCCACCGGTATGCTGGATGTTATATTCATCGAAGTTCTTTGTAAGATAATTATTCAGGTTACGGAATACTTTTTGCATCTGCCTGGAGTGCATTTTACTTAAATTCATAACTTTTGATACAGCCTTTAACCAAAGCCTGTTACAGCCTATATCGATATCCATTGTAAGCTTTGTACCCGAGGGTAGTTCCTCAAAACGCCAGGTGGTTTTTCCTATCCATGCTCCGTCAACATAATCAATCGCCAGCAGCCGGTTGGTTTTAAATCCCGTAACCACTGATTGCCACTTAACAAACGCGCCGTTTTGAACATTTATTGTTGTGCCTATAATAGCAGGGTCAAGGTGCGCAAGCTCTGACTTTATTTCATGTGGCCACCACTTACTGTATGAGGCAATATCTGTCACCGTGCGGTAGACGTAATCCACCGGGTAATTCAGAATAACCGAGTCTGTTGCCTTTAGCTCACCCATAAAGCCAAAATAATTAATAATATATTTTTATATAAGGGATTAATGCGTAAGTATCCGGGTTTTCGTGCCCCGAATATGGTTGTAAGAATATTGGTTTAATACCATTATTAAACTTCCTTCCCTAAATCCGGTCAAACTAATTTCGTGGCACGATTATCTTTTTCTTCTTATCGCTATATCGGCACATTTACTTCTTCATAATAACAGACTGCCCCGTACCCTTTAACGTAATATTCTTTAACATAGTTCATAATATCACTAAGTGTCCCCCTGCTGCAGAGCATTTGTACTTTTACAATATCCTTTTCGCCCGGGTCAGCCGGCCGGCCGCCTTTGAATTCCTCTCTCAGATAATATACTATCTCAAATTTTTTAATATTCGGGATAAGGTGGTCGGCAACTTCAGGCTTAGTTACAACATTTACCAGAAAATGCGGTGAGGTTAATGTAAACATAGTCTTATATTATTAATTTTTTATAAAATTGAAACAAGTCAGGATTAAGCCTGTCTATATTTCTACTATTCCCAAAACGTTTCCGTAATTTTTCTTATATAACTCAGCTCTGCTAGCTTTTTTATCACATCCTTAAAATTTTTCTGACGGGTTGAGCCGATTACCAGCCACTCCATATCGCTGCATCCTGAGCGTCCCTTAGATCCTTTCATTTCACCAGCAGTCGGGTCAATGGCTTTTAACTCTTTCAAAATGGAGTCATTTGCGGGAATGCAAAATTCATAGCTTGTTGCGCTTTTCTCGCCGTCGGGGTGAACCCTGTACCCATCATCGTTAAACTTGGTCAGATCAAGCCTTATCTTTCCTTCAATCAGAGTATTTCCGTAACCATTTTCATTAACCGATATTTCAACCGGGTCAATTCTGTATCCCGTAATGTTTGCTGTATTTTCGCTGCCAAAAATTATTCCGTACTTTATAT
>JBDTNV010000008.1:0-44365 GCA_039933555.1 Ignavibacteria bacterium | reverse complement strand
GCGATACGCGTTTGACAAATAATTCTGCTCAATCGAACTATGTTTCTGTTTCTTCGTCTGGCGTTAATGTACACTGTGTATGGCAAGACTACCGTGATACTACAACAGAGGTATATTATAAACGCTCCACAGATGCAGGGAATACATGGTCAGCAGATGCGAGGTTAACCAATAATCCCGCAGCATCAAATGGTCCCACCATTTCTGTTACAGGACAGAATGCTCATGTTTTTTGGAGCGATACCCGTATAGGTAATGCAGAGCTTTATTATAAACGCTCTACTGATGGAGGCGCAAGCTGGAGTTCTGATACAAGGCTTACTTTTGCAGCGGATGAGGCAAATAATCCGGGCTCTTTTGCATTCGGTCCCTTTGTTGCTATTACGTGGAGTGGTTGGCGAACAGGATTTTACGAAATTTACTACAAATCTTCAATTGACGGAGGTTTAAATTGGAGCAATGACCTGCAGCTCACACCCTCAAGCAACTCAGGTGGTTCATATAAACCATCTATTGATGTTTCCGATTCCGCAGCTCATGTTGTATGGTACGATAACCGTGACGGCAATAATGAAGTATATTACAAAAAAAATATTTTCAGTTTTCCTGTCGGCATTACAAACACAAACCCCGAAACCCCAACTGAATTTTCATTATCGCAAAACTTTCCAAACCCTTTTAACCCTGTTACAAATATTGGATTTCGGATTGCTGATTTCGGATTTGTTTCATTGAAAGTGTATGACGTAATGGGTAAAGAAGTTGCTGCGTTAATAAATGAAGATCTAAGCATAGGAATATATAATGTAAGCTTTGATGCAAGCGGTTTGGCATCGGGAATATATTTATATAAACTGGAATCGAATGATTTTAGCCAGACCAGGAAAATGGTGTTGATTAAATAACAGCGATATTTAATCACCTGTCTCTAAAGCTGGTTAAATAGTTTTACATGCCGCCGGATGATACACAGCCATCAGGTGGCAGTATATTTTCTAACTCAGCCCACGGATCTATCAGTGGATTTTGTTTATCTTCATAGCTTCCAAAACCGTTTAAACAGTTTGTAAGTGAACTATTTAAGTTTTCGCAGGGCTCACAAAGGGGCACTCCTTTTTTATTCACGTAATTGATAATTCATACTCTTTTGCGTAATTTGCTTAAAACTAATTAGGAGAGCAGCCATGAAAGTAAAATTACTGATCGTTTTTCAGCTATTTATTTTTTTTACAACAAACTTATTATCTGACTGGCAGCAGCAAACATCAGGAGTAACCGAGGATCTTATTGATGTTTCTTTTGCAAGTGAATCAACCGGCTGGGCGTGCGGTACAAACGGAAGGATACTTTTTACAACAAACGGCGGAACTCTCTGGGGACAGCAGGTTTCAAATACTGCTAATACGCTCATTTCAATTGACTTTCCATCCGCACTTACCGGTTATGCTGTTGGCGGCAGCGGAACAATTGTAAAAACCACAAACGGCGGAGCAACATGGACTGCCGGTTCAGTAATCGGCTTTACTTCATTAACCGGTGTGGATTTTGCGGATAACAACACAGGCTATGTATGCGGAAGTGATGGAAAGACAGCCAGGACCATTAACGGCGGAGTAAACTGGACTACGTTTACAATTACGGCAAATACATTAAATACCATATACACTATTGATGCAAACAGCTGCATTACCGCCGGGATTTCAGGGCTCGTCTTTAAAACAACTAATGGCGGCGCAAACTGGATACAGCAAACAACAGGCTCAAATAATTTTATTAGCAGTATTGTTTTTGCAGATAATAATAACGGCTACTTAACAGCACTTGGCATCTCAGAAGAAGTTCGGCGTACAACCAACGGCGGTACGAACTGGAGCCTCGTTACATCTTCCGGGAATACATCAGGCCTTAACGGATTATCAATAGTTAACGCAACAACCGTTTATGGTGTGGGACCCGCAGGCAAGGTCCGCCGGACAACAAACAGCGGCTCAACCTGGGAAACACAGCCTTCAGGTGATACTGTATCTTATCTCAGGGGAATTACAATGATTGACGCGAATGTAGGTTTTGTTGTTGGCAATAACGGCAGGATACTTAAAACAGTTAACGGCGGGATAGGTATTCAGCAGATAAGCACAAATATACCCAGGGATTTTAACTTATCACAGAACTATCCAAACCCGTTTAATCCTGTTACAAATATTAATTTCAGTATTCCAAAAACCGGCAATATAATATTAAAAGTATTTGATGTTTCGGGAAGGGAAGTTGCAGCGCTGTTCAATGGTAAACTCTCAGCGGGAACCTATAATTATGATTTCGATGCATCGCAATTAGCTTCGGGAATATATTTCTATAAACTTGAATTCCTGGAAACCGGATCGTTAAAAAACGACTTCACTCAAACCAAAAAAATGGTGTTGATTAAATAACTCGGTTATTTAATCACCTTTTTTTCCTGGTTCGTTTTTGAGCTAAGGCTCGTGAAATAGGATATAAAGTCATCGGATGACTAACTTTTTTGCATTTTGTTTATATTATACTTTTCCTTAATTTGCACGCTATAATCCAATAATTAAACCAGTCCGGAGCAGCAATGAAAAATAAAAATTACAGTTTACACAAAAAGCTTCCGTTTTTAGCGGCAGCTGTTTGTTTGGTTTTATTTTTATATGGTTTCAATAATTCAAACGGTGTTATCCCGGAGGTCTCACATGTCGGGAAGACAACCTCACAGATAAAACCACTTGCTGCAAAAATTAACACTATTAAAAACTCCGGCAAAACATTTCCATCAAAAGAATTGTTCAGCCTCAGCGGTTCCGGGCAAATGAATTCGTTATTAACCAATTACCTGAAAAGTTATACTTCTTTAAAACTGAATGAGTCACAAAGAGACAGACTCCTAAACAGCAGGGAAGAAAATATTACATTTAATATTCCAACAGGCAATGGTTCCGTTATGGCGCTTGAGCTTACCCGCGTAAACATAACCACGGATGATTTTAAAGCAGGTACATTAAGCGGAAATGGAACAGTAAGCTATGTTAACTATACCCCGGGTCTTTATTACCGAGGGATAATTAAAGGTGATAACAGATCTTTTGCTTCACTTAGCGTATTTAATGATTTTGTAATGGCGGTAATTTCAAATAACGAAGGCAACTGGAATCTATCATCTATAAAGGGTGAGAGCTCAATGTACTCCGGGAACTATGTATTCTATAACGATGGAGCAGTGATAAACCATAAAAATTTTAACTGCGGAGTTAACGATGAAAATCCGATATTCGATAAACGCAGCTATGGCTGGAGTCATAATAATCAAAATAACACCGGCGATAACCCGCCGCCACAGCTTGTTAGAAAATATTTTGAATGCGATTTTAAAATGTATCAGGATTTTGGGAGCAATGTTACAAATGTCAACAATTACGTAACATCTTTTTTTAATGCCTGTGCCACAATGTATTCGCAGGATAGTATCAACACAGCTATTCAGCAGATTTTTGTATGGACAACCAACGATCCATACACTGTCACTACCGATAACGAAAGAATATTAAAAATGCTGGGCGGCAGGCTTCAAAATACAATTAACGGAGACCTTGCTCATTATATTTCAACAAGAACTGATATTTCAGGCGGTGTTGCTTGGATTGGCGTTCTTTGCACACCATTCAATGCTCCAGATTCATCAGGACCATATGGAGTAAGCGTTATTGAAAATACATTCCAACCATTCCCAACATATTCTTGGACTGTCAACGTTGTTGTTCATGAAATGGGGCACAACCTTGGTTCTAATCACACTTTCAATTGCAGTTGGCCTGGCGGACCCATTGATTCCTGTTATGCCGTTGAAGGCGGATGTTACTCCGGTCCTTTAATTCCTAGGGTAGGAACAGTAATGAGCTATTGCCATTTGAATGCAACGATAAATTTATCTTTGGGTTTTGGTCACTTCCCCGGTGATACAATCAGGGCTAACGTTAGAAGAGCAAATTGTTTAACTATAGGTATCAACCCTATAAGCACCGAAATTCCAGCTCAATATATATTACAGCAGAACTACCCGAATCCATTCAACCCGGTAACGAATATCACATTCAGCATTCCTAAAACAGGTTTGGTTAAACTTACAGTTTATGATGCAGCCGGAAGAGAAGCAGCAGTATTGTTTAATGGCGAGCTCTCAGAGGGTTCGTATAATTATGATTTCGATGCTTCTCAGTTAGCTTCAGGAATATATTTCTATAAACTGGAGGCTAATGATTTCAGCCAGACAAAGAAAATGGTGTTGGTAAAGTAGCGTATATCACGTAGAGACAGGACTGCATCGACACGTGACCTTTCTGCACCATAAATATTGTAATAATTATCAAACTTTTTTGAAATCCTGGATAGTAAGATTGAAATCCGGCTTTGACGGATGCTTTTTCGTTTACTCAATAAACACTTTTAGGGTATACTCAGCATTCCCGCGGGTGCCGCCAACAATTATTTGGTAGTCACCTGATGATGGAAGCCTGCCTTCCCACCTCATTGCGTCATCAAGCTCACCTGCACCATCAAGATAGTAGCCCGTGTTCCGGTCAATCACCTGGAATACAGCATTATTTTCAATTGACATAATTGATATAACCGTGTACTGATTTTTATCAGCGCCCACCAGGTAAGTATCATTTTCACCGCGAATCACCGCGCCTTCAATGGTTGCAGAGCTTTCACCCTTTTTAAACTTTATGCGTTTATTATTAGCCTGGGAGTTAATACTAACCACAGAGACAAAAACAATAAGCAGCAGTACAGCAATATTTATCTTTTTCATGTTTTGGTTTTTTTATTATCTGACTTCAAAAGTCTTATGATTTATTGCAGTTAATTAAATTTTCCGGTGTTCCGGTAATTGTTTTAACATGAACAGACTATTAAAATCTTACGTGTTTAAAAAAAGAGACAGCTATCATACTGTCTCAAGGTTAAAAATTTTACTTTGCGTCTCTGCGTCTTAGCGTGAAATTAACTACCCTGCAAACTTAGTAATTATTATACTTATCGAAAGCAGTACGCCGAACATCAGCGTTAACTGAGCCGTCATGGCATCAAGCATTGCTATTTTACCTGTATCTTCAATCTTAACACCCTTAATCATGTTCATGTTCTTTAAAGCTATGGGCAGGCTCAAAAAAACTAGCAGAGACCAGACCGATAGCACGCTGAATACAACAAGAAGTATAACCGTTAAATATGCGCCTGCAATTAAAAATACGTATTCGCCTTTGGCAAAACCTTCACCAAAAACTGTAGCCAATGTTCTAATATTAGCTTTTCTATCGTTGATGATATCGCGCAGATTGTTTGCCTGAAGAATTCCTGTTACAAGCAGTCCAAGCGGAATTGAAATTAATGCCGCTGAAATTGAAAATGCACCGGTTAATGTGTAAAGCGTACCGGTTACAATTGCGGGACCGTATAAAAGGAAAATAAAAATATCACCCAATGCAATATATTTATAGCCAATTGGCCTGCCGGTATAAAAGAAACCGCCGACGATACCAATTATACCAAGCCATAAAACCATCATGCCCCTATCCAGAATTATCGGTAAGCCAAAGAGTACTGCAAGCGCAAAGAGTATCATCCCGAAACGAAACATTTCCTTTGAGCTTAAAAGTCCATCCGGCAGAACCCTGGAGCCGCCTAATGTATCTTTTGCGTCAACTCCATGCCTGTAATCATCAACATCGCTGATAACATTTGATCCTGCGTGCAGGAATAATAGTGAAATTGCTATAAATGGCATCAGGTACCAGCTAACCTGTGTGCCGTAAAGTAAAGCCAGCATCGCTCCAAGCAGGCAGGGAATAAGTGAAGCTGGAAATGAAAACGCCCTTACCGCCTGGAAATACACCGCGCCCTTTGATGCAGGTTTGGATGGCTGTTCATTTTTGGATGACTGATCATTTTTGGATGATTTTTGTGAAGCATTCTGAGCCTCTGACATACTTAGAATTGAATCCTTTCTATATTATAGAGTGAATTTTTAAGATATAAATATCAGCAAAAATAATGATATTTTATTTAAGGTTAAATGAAAATAAAGGAAATATATAAATTATTGAAAAATGCTTAATTGCAAATTATCGTTTTATGATATATGCGGGGTAATAGTCATTTTTTTACTCATAACTAATTGATAATTGTTAATTGACTCATTTTTTCGTTTTCTTCGCGTCAGTTCTTTCGAGGAACTGCCTTACTATAGGATCACTTGTTGCTCTTAATTCATCCGGTGTGCCGTTAAAGTGAACTATCCCTTCATACATCATCGAAACCCTGTCGGCAATTTCGTAAACCGTAAAGATATCATGTGTTACTATAATAGAGGTTACCTGTAACCCTTTTTTCGTGGCAACGGAATCCATCAGCTCGTCAATTGTTTCGCTTGTGATGGGGTCCAGGCCCGTTGTAGGTTCATCATATAAAATGTACTGCGGATTTGTTGCCAGCGCTCTTGCTAAACCAACTCGTTTTTTCATACCGCCTGAGAGTTCTGATGGCATCAGGTTTTCAGTACCCGGCAGATTAACAAGTCCAAGCTTTTCTGAAATAACCTTGTCTATTTCGGCCTTAGGCATAAATGTGTTTTCTCTTAAGGCTACTCCAACGTTGTCGCCAACTGTCATGGAGTCAAACAGTGCCGCGCTCTGGAAAAGGAAACCGAACTTTTTCCTGATCGTGTATATCTGCTTTTCGTTCATTGTTGTGATATCTTCACCATCAATAATTATATGGCCCTCATCAGGTTTAAGTAGCCCGACAATGTGCTTCAGTAAAACGGATTTGCCGCAGCCGCTTGCCCCGATGATAACATTTGTCATGCCTTCCTCCAGAGTAAGATCAACCCCTCTTAACACGGGCTTCGAACCAAAACTTTTTACAAGACTTTTAATTTCTATCATTTCTTTCAATTAACAATTAACAACGAGCAATGAACAATACAAAACAAATTTACGAGTTAGATGAATTAATAATTGAGTAAATAATTTTACAAAGCTCATCTGCATCGTAAAACAAATTTTTAAAAGTATCTTCCTGGATTTTGGATTTGATCTGCGTATCAACAATTAATCTTATCCAAAACTTGCTTTCACGGGCTTCTTTATATGCAACATTCAGTTTATGCTTAAAGTCTTTTTTTGAGTAACCTCCCTGAGATTCTTCTACACTCGCTCCAACTGAGGTGCTGGCTCTTAAAAGCTGCTTTACTAATATATATGTATCTATAGATTTATTTAAATCCTGAACAGCTTTTATTGTATTAACTGCAAACATATAACCCTTTTCTAAAATAACATTTTCTTTCATAAAGGTAATATAATTATTGCTCATTGTTCATTGCTAATTGTTAATTGATTTCTTACAACCTCAAGAGCCATTTTCGCCATAATATCTTTATTTCTTAAACGGTCTTTTGTAAATATAAAATCCCTTGCGAATGTAACTTTTCTATCGCTGTACCCTATCCATACCAAACCTACAGGTTTGCCGGGTCTTGAGCCTGTTGGACCCGCAATCCCGGTTACAGATATCCCAATATCAGTTTTTGAACGTTTACGAATTCCGCGCGCCATTTCAATTGCTGCCTGTTTGCTCACTGCCCCGTATTTCTTAATTGTTTCGGTTTTAACACCTAGCAGCCGGCGTTTTGCTTCGTTTGAGTATGCGACAATTGAATCCATTACATATCCCGAGCTCCCCGGAATATCGGTAAGCTTGGATGTTAGAAGCCCGCCCGTGCATGATTCAGCCGCAGATATTGTAAGCTTTTTTTTCTTCAGCAAACTGCCAATAGTTTTTTCTATTGAACCCTGGCTTGTGGAGTAAATGAATTTTCCGCCTTTTGATGTGATCAGTTTTTCTGCATCTTTAATAAGCTTATCCGCGGTCCGTGGATCTTTTGCGATCGCGGTAATCCTCAGCCTTACTTCATAATTTGCAGGAAGAAATGCAAGCTTCACTTCGAAATTTTTACCCTTGCGGACAATTTTATTTATGTCGCCTATTTTTTCGGCAAGGAGTGATTCACCAATGCCAATGGTGTGCAGGGTTTTTTGTTTTATTACGCGCTTTATTTTCTTTTTGTATTTTTTCGCAAGGTAGGGGAAGAGCCCTGTTGCGCTGATATACTTCATTTCATAGGGAACGCCCGGCATAACGCAAAATACTTTGCCGTTTTTATCTATCAGCAGTCCCGGTGCAGTGCCGGTTTTATTTTCAAGTACGGTTGCAATTTCAGGTACCAGAGCCTGGCCAATATTTACAGCAGGCATTGCAATATTCCTTCTTGCAAATATCCCCTTCACGTGCTTTAATACTTTTTCATTAAGCACAAATTTGCTCTTGAAGAATTTCGCAACAGTTTTTACTGTAATATCATCGTGGGTTGGACCCAAACCGCCGGTCACAACAATTACATCATAATTTCTGAAGGCATTTTTAAATTCTTTGAGTATTTCTTTCTCGTTATCGGGAACAGTGACAATTCTCTCGGCCGGGATACCTATGGAAAGCAGTTCCCTACCCAGCCAGGCGGCATTGGTATTAACTACCTGCCCTATTAAAACTTCATCGCCTATTGATATTATTATAGATTTCATGAAAGAATTACAGATAAGCCAAAAATGAATCTTTGATAAAGGTATTTTAACTTCCTAAACCGGCCGTTTCAGCAGATCACTGTCCTAAATATTTTCGTAAGAACTGGTACCAGGCAAGGTGAGTAAGAACTGCGGAGAAAATTCCCGCGTACAAACCCGCCGCAATATCATCCATCATTATTCCCCAGCCGGAATCTTTTTTATCAAAATACTTTGCAGGTTCAAGCTTAACGATATCAAAAAATCTGAACGCAAAAAAACCTATTATGCCGAATACCACTTTTGTATCAAAAGCTGTTGCCGGGTCAAATGATTTAAACGGAAAGAACAGTTCAAATACCACTGAACCAATGAGGTATGTGAAAAGCTGTCCTGCAATTTCATCAATTATTACCTGAGGTGGGTCTTCGCCGTACCTTCCGCGCATTTTTTCAGCGCAGAAAACGCCTATAATGAAAACCATTACAAGAAGAAGTGTTAAATAATAGAATTCAGACATTTTGGGAGCAAGATACAGTGCGAGCCCTATTAACGACCCGAACGTACCCGATGCCACCGGGATAAAGCCTATAAAAAAACCACTGCCAAGCAGGGTAATTATAAAGGGTACCTTTACATCTTCATTGGTTGGATTTTTTTCTTTTATTAATCTGAATGCCATCTGTTATTTATCGGTCGATTCTGTTTTTTAAATTATACTTCTGCTTAATTATATGCCCGTTTAATTATACGTCTGCTTTTCAATATTTTCACCTGACTCGAATATATACGCAATTCCGCTGGCTGCTGTAAGCAAAGTTATCAGAAGCAATATATAATAATTAATATCTGAATGCAAATAGTTAATTATACTTGAATAAAACTCACTTCCTCTTGCCAGGGCAGCCAAAGATATAAGCCCTATTACAAGGAAAATGAATGCCATTTGAATGAATGTTTTTGTTTTTGAAATCATTGATGTCCTGAACTCTTTGCCTTTTAATTCCTGCACACTTCTTGCAAATGTCAGCACCAGATCCCTGAAAATTATTACGCCGATCAGTACAATGAACGGAATAGGTTCGGAGCTTCCAAAAAACATCGGGTCATAACTTCTATATATGTAAAATCCTATGAAGGCTGCTGATGTCAGTATCTTATCAGCAAGAGGGTCTATGAACTGGCCCCACCTGGTTTTGAATCCGTATCTTCTTGCATACCAGCCGTCATACCAATCGGTTAGCGCAGCTATTGTGAATACAATGAACGATGCTGCTACAAATCCAGCTTTAACAGATAAGAACAGGTATAAAAATACCGGCGCAAGCAGTATTCTAATCAGGCTTAATGTATTCGGAAAATTCATGCTTTATGATTTCGGATCGGTGATCTCGGATTGCCTTTGATGCTTTTGATTCTTTTTTTTCGCACTCTCAAAAATACCTGCCTGAACTGACGTTACGGCAGGCAGGCGCATTCCGAAATTTTAAAATCAGTTAATAAATTTATTATAATTTTAAGTTGTAAACTGTAACCATTATCTCAAATGTTTTAGACCCGTTCAATGATTGTTGCAATTCCCTGGCCAACACCTATACACATTGCTGCCAATCCATATCTTAAATTCCTTTTTTCCATTTCATAAAGTAAAGTGGTTATTATCCTGGCTCCACTCATACCCAATGGGTGGCCGAGCGCAATTGCCCCGCCGTTAACATTTACTTTGCTTATATCCATTCCCAGCTCATCAATGCAGGCAAGTGATTGCGCCGCAAATGCTTCGTTAAGTTCAATAAGCTCTATTTGTTCAAGTTTCAATTCTGCCCGCGCCAGAGCTTTACGTACAGCGGGTATCGGGCCAAGCCCCATGCATTCAGGCTCAACTCCGGCTACCGCCGATGAAACTATCCTTGCGCGTTTGGTCAAGCCAAGCTCTACCGCTTTTTCTTCTGAAGCCAGTAGTATTGCGCAGGCTCCGTCATTTATGCCGCTGGAATTTCCGGCTGTTACAGTACCGCCTTCTTTTGCGAAGGCAGGCTTTAGTTTTGCGAGCTTATCAAGGGTTGTATCAAGCCGTGGAAATTCATCAACATCAAACACAAGAGTTTCTTTCTTTGTTACTATCTCTACCGGTATAATCTCATTTCTGAATTTACCAGCAAGTATGGCGTCTTTTGCTTTTTGCTGTGAGGCCAGTGCGAATTCATCCTGGCGCTCCCTGGAAATATTATGTTTTCGCGCTACATTCTCAGCGGTTTCGCCCATGGAATAAGGGTAATACATTTTTGCAAGCTTCGGATTTGTAAAACGCCAACCAATAGTTGTATCATAAATTACACTTGTTCTCTGGTACGCTTCGGATGCTTTTGGCATAGCAAACGGCGCGCGTGTCATGGATTCAGTTCCTCCTGCAATTAAAATATCTCCTTCACCTGTCATAATAGCGCGCGCGGCATCAATTACCGCCTGCATACCCGAGCCGCATAACCTGTTAACCGTAACTCCGCCAACATCAACAGGCAGTCCTGCAAGCAGAACGCTCATCCTTGCAACGTTGCGGTTATCTTCGCCAGCCTGGTTAGCGCATCCAAACACAACATCTTCTATTATATCTTTTGAAATTCCTTTATCGTCCAGATTCCTTTTTACAATCTCTTTGATGACACCGGCAGCCATATCGTCAGGCCTTACATCTTTTAAAGACCCGCCGAATTTACCTATAGGCGTACGCGCAGCATCAACAATAAACACCTCTTTTTTATGCATTTAGATACCGAAAAATTACTTGATTTTATCAAAAATATTTCGCTAAATTACTTAATTATCACGCGTTAAACAAGGTAGAGGAAATTACAGGTAGTCCGGGTGGACTACTGTTTAAAAATTACATTTTCCTTTTGTATGCCTGTAAAAGAAAAGTTAAGCGGGATAAGTTTAAGTACCCTCATCCCGTTAAATAATGCTGAGCGCCGTGTAACAATCAAAGATGAACCCCTTTCGTCCGCCCCATTTATTATTCCAAAGAACAGAAAAATCAATTCAACATTTACAGGCAGGATAAAAGAGCTTGATTACCTCCGCATGCTTTATGGAGAATTAATTACCTGCATTAAGAATGAGGCATCCGGTGATGAAACACAACGTAAACCAATTATTGCCGCAATTAAAGGTGAAGCCGGAATAGGCAAAACAAGGCTTTTTAAAGAATTTATAAGCCGGATAAAAAATAGTAATGAAAATAAAGTAAACAATTTCTTTTTGGGAAGCAGTTTAAACACCGGGCAGAATCCTTATGGTATGTTCTATGAAATATTGAGAGAAAAAGTTTCAAAACTGGGATATAAACCCGAAAGTGAGAGTAACATTGCGGTAAATAATTTCATCAAAGAAAGTTTATTTAAAAAAGCCCTAACATATAATAAAAGTAAAATTCCATACGTTGTGCTGATAGAAGATATGCAGTGGGCTGATGAATCTTCACTTGGAGCATTAGAACATATTATCAATCCCGGTTTAAACGGAATATTAAGGGAAATCTTTCTTGAAATTTGCTTTTTTTTACAACAAACAAAGATAATTTGTAATATAGTAAACCCGGGCCGCTAAATTTTTTAAAACATCTTTAAATATGTTTCTTTTGCATTTTGCTCGGGAAAAGCTATTTTTGTAAGTGAATAGAACGAAATTTTTATAAAAATACCGGAGGATTGATGTCAAAATACAGGTTTATTACCGCGTTTTTAATTGCGTTTTTGGTTTTTACAAGCTGTTCATTTGTAGATAAGCTCAAAGAAAAGCTCAGCTCAAAAGATAACGGCAAGGATAAAAAAGAAGAAACCAAAAAAGAAGAAACAAAAGAAGTTACTTCCACGGCAGATCTTGAATTCTACAATAAATATATTGAAGTATCCAATAAAGTTCAGGAAGCAGGCGAAAAAGTATACAAAGATTATGTAAACGATATCCCTGCTCCAAAATCCCTCAGCAAAAGTTCTTTTTTAGTGGCTGTATCTTTTAAGCTCTCGGCGGATAATCTTGAGCGGGTTAATAAAGAATTCAACCGCTCTTTCTTTGATGGAGGAGAGCTCTCAAAGCTTAATGCTTCTTCTGATATGAAGTCAGAAATTGAAGGCAGCTTTAAGACGCTTCTTAAGACTATGGATGAATATTACAATGTCTCTATAAAAGTAGCTGATTATTACAGTAAGGGCGATTATAAGGACGATCTTTCCAAAGCAGAAACGTATGATGATCAGCTAAAGGCCGCTTATGATTCCTATAAAGCCGCATTCAATAAATTTTCTGATGCCGTAAAAAAATATAAACCTAAAAAGAATGTCCGGGATATTGAATCCATAAAAAATCCGGATGAACGCTCAGCGGCAATACTTATGAACGCATATGAAAACACGCTCGATAAAGCCGAAGGTTTCTATGATGCATTTAATGGTTTGGAATACAAGGGTGACTTTTCTAAAGCTAAGGATAAGTTCCGGGAATTTGAAACGTCATTCAAAGATGACAAAAATACAGTGTTAAGCGCGGAGTTTTCTGAGAAGACAAAATATATGAAGTACAGCTACGAGGATTATTTTGTCAAAATGACCAATATGTTCCTTGATGCAGGCAATAAATTCTTCGACCATGCGCCATCTGCAAAAGACCAGGCTGATTATAACAGGACGTACGATGATGTTGTGAATAATTACAACTACATGATAAACGCATATAACACAAATATCAATATCGTAAATACATTCAGGGTTTATTAGGCGATTGATTGAGTAATCATTAAACAGTAGAGACAGGTCTGTGACCTGTCTCTTTTTATTTTCTAAGCTTTCAACCTCGAAACTATGGAAACATAAACCCTATGCCCCCGCTGCCGTAAAGATCAGGCGACCTTTCAGAAAGCCCAATACCGCCTGCAATGTTTGCCATTACATTACGCGAAAACTGATATGTAAATCCCGCACCCACACGGTGATCAGGAGTACGCCTATACTGGAAATAACTGTAAACCTCTGCAAAAGCATTTAATCTTTTGCTTATCTTTGCATCTATGGCTATGGAGTAATTGCCGTATTTATCGGTGAACCGGTCATATACATTCCACCCATAACCCAGGTTACCACCAATAGTGAAATTTTTACTTATTTCCTTCTTCAATAGAAGTTTGAAAGAAGGCGATACAAAATCCGTATGGAAATAATAATCACCGGCAGGGATGAATAAATTTACAATTACAGAAGCTTCAGGTAAATATTTATTGCGTTCCAGGAAATTATATTTTACGCCGGCTTCTATCGGGCCTCCTCCATAAATTCCATTATCTCGTGAAGAAGAAAATGTAATTATATTACCCTCAAGTTTGGTACGGTTAAATTCCTGCATAAAAACCAGCCCAAGCCGTAATTCAACATTTCTGAATACTCCCACCCTGAACGCAAGTGAGGGAAGATTCATTCTCAAATTGTAGTAACTAATTGTATTTTCAGAAACAGTACCCGGGTTATATGTTTTCTCAGATTTGCTATACCAGCTGCTACCGCCGACTTCAACCTGTACTTTCCACGCGGGTATAATATCTGTCGATAAAGTTATTTTGGAGTGATCAACCGAAGTTATTGAATCATCCTGCGAATATAAAAAAGTATTTACCAAAAACATCGAACATAACAGAAGGATTTTGATTTTCATATAAGATTTCGTTTAAGTTATTCTGCAAATTGTAACTTCACATTACTTTCATAATGATTTTTATCAGTTCAAAAAAAATAAAAAAGGAATATGAAAATTATAAAAAACTCCGCGGGAAGTTTGCCCCCTTTTCTCTTCTTCGGGGTAACACACATAATTACTCCGGCAAGCGTACTGATATACCGAGTCCTACAAAATATTCGGGCGATTTCTCCGATATCCCCAATCCGCCTGAGATGTCTGCCTGCAGATTCTTAAGTATCATATATGTAAATCCCCCATCAAACCGGTGGTCTGGAGAATTTTTCTCAGGCAGGTAACCATAAATTTCCACAAAGGCGGCAAGTTTTTTTACAAGATTCGCTCCAAGCGAGAGTGAATAGAATCCCGTTACTCCCGGGTCTCCCGCTCCCCAGGAACCTCCAATATTATATGTGAGAGAGAATCTTTTATTAACCGTGTTTGACATTGCCAACTGGAATTCTGAACCGATGTAATCTGACTGGAACGGACTGTTTTTCTTGAACGGAACTGATACAGTGAATAAAAAAGCTGTCTCAGGAAGCAAACCCTTTTCTCGGAATAATTTTATTTTGGTGCCAACTGAAATCGGGCTAAAACCCGTTGTATTCGGATTTGAACTTTCAATGTTACTTAATTCTTCCTGAAGATACTCTGCGCCAAGCCGTACTTCTACATTCCCCGTAACTCCGTACCTTAGCAATATCGATGGATATGAATGTGAAAATATTTTAAATAATCCTATTGGTGAATTAAATTCCGTAACTTTTTCTATACTTCCTCCCAGTTCAACCTGTATAAGCCCCTGGTCCATCAGCGCGGAGCCGTTGCCCGCACCCGGTCTATCAGGCGAAATATCATCAACCTGTGAAAATATATTTGAATTTAAAATAATGGATAAGCAAAGAACCAGGTGGGAAATTTTCATTATAAGTTTCTTAAAAGTTATATCGTAAATTGCAGATTAAATATCCATCAAACAATGATGTTTATCATTATTTAAAATGACCTGTTTCCACAGGGGAAAAAATAAATTTAAGAAGTTCCGGTAACTATCCTTTGAAGATCATTTAGGTATTCGGAGAGATATTCCGAACCCAATAAAGAAATCAGGCGAATTCTCAGAAATCCCAGCGCCGGCAGAAACATCTGCCTGTATATTTTTCATGATCAGGTATGTAAGTCCTGCATCAAACCTGTGGTCGGGGGATGACTTCTCAGGTAAAAAACCATATAACTCGGCAAATGCAGAAAGCTTCTTTGCGACGACCGCGCCAAGGGAAAGCGTATAAATTCCTGTGGCACCCGGACTGCCTGCGCCCCACTCACCGCCAAGGTTATATGATAAGGAAAAACGTTTGCTCAAAGTGTTGGTCATTAAAAGCCTGAACTCAGACCCGATGTATTCAGACTGGAATGCGCTGTTTTTCTTGAAAGGGATTGAAACACTGAAAAGAAATGAGGCCTCAGGCATGGAGCCTTTTTCTGTGAATAACTTTATTTTTGTTCCGGCACTAAATGGCCCAAAACCGGTTTGGCTGACGGAGGTATTTACTGTTACAGAATTACTTATCAACTCTATGCCGGCTCTTAGCTCAACATTCTTTGATAACCCATACCTGAATAAAAGAGAGGGAGCTGAAAGGACATTATGCTTAACTCCGGGGGAAGGCTTGTCATTTTCAGAAACAAAGCCCGCTTCCATCTGAAAATATCCTTTTGGTACAAGCAGAGGCGATTCAGACTGGTCAGGTCTATCAGTAGAAATATCTTCAACCTGTGAATACAATAACTGAAAATTCATCATAAAGCAAACTATAGCAGTAAACAGCAAAATTTTCATATTATATATTTTAGTTTTAAACGTAAATTTTGATTTTTATCTCAATACTCAGTTAAAAAGGAAACGGTATCATAACCATTCTTGCGAGCGAAAGTACAAGAATAACTACAGCAAGTATCACATATGTTTTCTGCATTGTTGAGTGCGTTTTAAGCGAAGCCAGCCCCAAAAAGAACAATACGACGGTGAAAAGTACAGTGCATAAAGTAAAACCATCACCCTGTTTATTTGCAATGTTTCCCTTCTGCATCAGTACTTCCGCTGTATCGCTCATCAATTCTGAATCATGAAAACTTTGCTTAATACTATCTAGATTTGACTGCTGTTCTTTTTCGTATTCGCTTACATCCTTCGGGTCATCCTTAAGGTCCTTCTGGTAACCTTCACTTAGTTTACTGAAAAAATACTGGGCATCTTCAACATCGCCTTTTTCTGAATTTTCTTTCCATTGTGAATATATAATGTCATCCTTCATGTCATTCATTTCATAAGATGTAAGGTCATTTAACGCTTCAAGATAAATTGTGTTCGCATTATTGGTCTTAGCTATTGATAGCGAATAGCTTGACTGCATCTCGCCGCCCCACAATGCCGAACAGTATGCGGCAAATGCGCCAAGCACAGTTGTTACGCCAAGTAAAACCGTTATGATAATCTCAAGTTTGGTTGCTTTTTCGTAAACCGGTATTTCCTGTGTTTCTTTTGTGTCTTCTGACATTTATTTTCTCCCCTTGGTTATTACTATGAAATTTAAACACAAATATAATGATTTAAATGATTTCATACCTTATTTAGCTCTTAGAGTTTTGCCGGCCTACAATAAAAAAATCCTCCCGAACTTCAGGAGGATTCTTTTATATCCTGTTGAATTGTATGAACAATTCATTACGAAAACCATTCTCCCAATGTCTGGTAAAGCAAAAATACATTGAATACAATTATTACTGCGCTTATTGCCCAGGCTGAATATTTCAACACCGGTTTATTCGCAAAGCGGCCCATCTTCTTTTTATCACTTGTAAATATTACGAGCGGAACCACTGCAAAGCTTAACTGAATTGAAAGTATTACCTGGCTTAAAATTAATAGACTCGTTGTCCCCTTTTCGCCGTATAATATTGTGACAATTAGCGCGGGAATAATTGCGATAAGCCTTGTTATCAGCCTTCTCTGCCATGGCTTTAAGCGGATATTTAAAAAACCTTCCATCACTATCTGACCCGAAAGCGTGCCCGTAATGGTGGAATTCTGCCCTGAGGCCAAAAGCGCTATTGCAAACAAAAATCCTGCCGCGCCGACTCCAAGTACCGGGTCAAGCAGTTTGTAAGCATCTGTGATATCGGCAACATCTGAATATGCGGTATTGTAAAATGCGGCTGCTGCTACTATTAATATTGCAGCATTGATAAAAAATGCAAGCAACAGCGCTCCGGTTGAATCAAATGTCGCAAATTTTATCGCCGATTTTTTCCCCTCTTCTGTCCTTGGGTAAGCCCTCGTCTGAACTATGCTTGAGTGAAGGTATAAGTTATGAGGCATTACCGTTGCACCGAGAATGCCGATAGCAATATAAAGCATTGAAGGATTGGTTATTATCTGTGAAGTAGGGATAAGCCCTGTTAGCATTGCCGCTACTTCCGGTTTAGACGCTATTATCTCATACGCAAAACAGGCGAATATAATAGTGATAAGTCCCGCTACAAGGCTTTCTATATATCTAAAGCCCTTATACTGGAAAAACAAAATTACCAGTACGTCAAGAACAGTTATTACAACACCAACTGCCAGCGGAATTCCAAAGAGAAGGTTAAGCGCAATTGCTGAACCAATCACTTCGGCAAGGTCACAGGCCGCAATCGCAATTTCGCAAAGCACCCACAATGCCATTGATACAGGTTTGGAATAATTATCCCTGCATGCCTGCGCAAGGTCACGCTCTGCAACTATACCCAGCTTAAGTGATAAATGCTGAAGCACCATCGCGAAAATGTTGGATATAAATATAACCGCAAGGAGTGTGTAACCAAACTTTGCTCCGCCCGCAATATCTGTGGCCCAGTTTCCCGGGTCCATATAACCGACAGAGACCATAAGTCCCGGACCCGCAAACGCAAGTATCTTCCGCCAAATGCTGCCATTCATTGGCACTTTTACAGATGAAAATACTTCAGGCAACGAAGGAACCGAAACAGTCCTTCTCCATCCCGTCGTTGCATAATCCATTTCTGCGCCTTTATGTAATATCTTTTTCATTTATTCAATCCTGAGCGCTACGCTTTACTCCATTAGGAGGAAGGAAACGAAGGATCTATAATTAATTTTTTAGTTCAGTTTTATTTTTTTATACAATCAGATTTTCACATTTCACGCCTGCCTTACGGAGCTTTAGTGCCGGAAGGTTGACGGTTCACGTTGTAATCATCCTGCTACAAAGATCTGTTCTGCCATTACCCGGCTTAAAAGATTTTTCCTGCCTTCTACAATTATTACAACCGAGCCGTCAAAATCTATTTTTTCACTTAAAATTATTTTAGTGTTAAGTTTTATTCCAATCTTCGTTAAATACTGCAGAATTTCTATGGATGAATCTTTTACCTTTGCGATAATATATTCTTTGCCCGGCTCTGTTTTAAGCAGCAGTTTGTAATGAGTTGGCGCAATATTAAGTTCTTTATCCGGAATCGGGTCGCCATGCGGGTCGAACTTTGGAAATCCTAAATACTCTTCCAGCTTATTTATGAACATATCGCTGCACACATGTTCAAGCTTTTCAGCTTCTTCGTGTACCTCATCCCATTCATAATGAAGGTGCTCCTCGAGGAAAACTTCAAGCAGCCGGTGCTTTCGTATCAGGTTCAGCGATATTTTCCTGCCATCACCGGTAAGCTCAAATCCATGATATGGTGTATTATCTATCAAACCCTGCTTTGAAAGCTTGTTTACCATTTCACTCACCGATGCCGGCGAGATTGATAGTGCCGTTGCAAGGCTTCCGGTGTTAACCTTTCTGCCTTCTTCCTGAATGTGGTAAATATTCTTTAAATAGTCTTCTTTTGAGCGTGATGTCATAAAAATTGAATAAATTAGGCTTATCTTATTACAAATTTAGGCAAACCTAAATTTAATGTCAAGCCTGTTTTTAGGGTATTTAGGGAGTTTCTCAGGATTTTATATTATAGTAAAGAAATAATCCGGTAGAATCATTAAATTGCATTAATAAATAATTATGTTAAACACATGAAATCAATTACTGCCTTCGTCATTGTATTTTTAATTACGTTTTCTGCATATTCACAAAAACTAAACATTACTTCTCACACAATTAAAGATTCATCCTCAGCAAAAAAATATGAAATAACAGCATACTACCCGCAGATAGATTTTGGTCCGGATGCCTTAATGGGAGTTCGGGGAATGGCAATGGATATAAATATAGAAATTGATTCGCTGGTTGCCCATATTATAAATCCATTTAAAGAACAGTCATCAGGAGAAGAAATTCCCTGTCCTCAGCCGCTGAACAATATGGAAGTAAATTATACCACGCTGTATAAGAATAACGGTTACCTTTCTTTTTTATTTGAAACATATTCAAGCCCAAGGTGCGCTGCCCATCCTATGACGTTCCGTACAACATTCAATTACAGTTATACAGGCAAAGGACTACTTACGGTTGATAGTTTATTTACTCCGGGCTCAGGCTGGCTTGAGTATATTTCCAAATACTGCATCAATGAACTCAAATCACGCGCAAAGAAAGACCAGCTTGATAATATAGATGATATGATCTTATCAGGTGCATCGGCGAAACCCGAAAACTTTAATACATTTACGGTTAATGATTATACTCTTGATATACACTTTAATCTCTACCAGGTTGGTCCTTATGTATGGGGATTCCAGGCTGTAAGTATCCCATGGAAAGATTTGCTGAAAATGATTGACCCGCAAGGTCCGGTTGGATTTTTGATTAAATAATAATTATAAATTAGTATTACTATGCTTGGCGGCTTCCTGCTTGCCGCCTTCGGGGACAGTGAATCGGGCATGGTGCGTGCAATGAATTTGTTACGTCACTATTTAATTATCTCGCTATTTCATTATTTCTAAAACGGCTCATGCCCTGTTTCAATACCTCTATCTTTATATATCTGTTGCAATACCGGGAGCTGTTTCTTCATAGCAAACGCAAATACAAACCCGCTTGAAATTGTCATCACACCCACAATTATGATCGTAATTTCCATTCCGATATATTTTGCAAGGTAACCAAATACCATAATTACAATTGACATTACTCCCCAGTTAAACGAAGTATTGACACCAAGTACCCGCCCGCGTTTTGACTCTTCTGTCAGCATCTGCAGCACAGTGTTATTAATACCCATAGCGGCTATGAAGGCAAAATCTACGCCCATTGCAAAAATAAATGTGGTCACCAGATTTCTTGATATGGCGATTCCCGTAATGCTTATCCCTGAAATAAATGAACAGATGATAAGGAAACGAAGAATATTCTTTGTTGATTTCCTTCTGCTCATGTAAATGCCTGAGGCAAGACCACCGATTGCACCAGCTAAATACAATATGCCAAGATCCTTTGAGCCGCCTTTTAAAAAATCAGCATCAATTATCGGCAGCTGGAAAGTTACAAATCCAAACACGATACTTATCATGGTGGATATCAGAACAACTGCCAGCAAAGGCTTATAATGAAACACGTATTTAATCCCGGTTACGAACTGTACCTTAACGGAATCACTCTCAAGATTTGTTTCCTGTTTCGGCTTCTTAAGCAGTATTATTGAAACCAGAGCAATCAGGTTTGCAAGTAAGGCTGTAGCGAATGTTCCCACTGCCTGAAATGCCGCAAACAAAATACTGAAAGTCGATGAAGCCGCAACCTGGCCAATTTTAGCATTTGAAGCGGCGGCTCCCATAACCCTTGGGAATTCCTGCTTATCAGTAACTATATCTTTAACCAGCCCTATCATACTTGGATAGTTGAGCGCAAATACTGAACCAAGCGAGAATCCAAGCATTAAAATTACAGGGAATGATAGTAAATCAGTTACCACAAGTATAATAGAAACAATCGTGACAAGCGTTAAGCCGATATTGCATTTTATGACATTACTTTTCCTGTCATACCTATCGGCAAGCACGCCGCCGTATATGCTGAAGAGCAGAAAAGGCAGGTTCTGCGCAAAGCCAATAGTACCAAGGGCTGCGGGTGAGCCTGTAAGCTTAAATGTTATCCATGAAAGTGAAAAAAATGAAAGGTAAACGCTGATAAATACATTTATATCAGTTAGAAAATACCTTACAATATTTCGTTTTGCGTCACCCGTCATGTAGAAAATATTATTTCTGAAAGGGCAATATAGCGGTTTTTAGTTTTTGTTTCTATGAAATCAATATTTTCGATAGAAACCCCCATTTAAACTTTATTAAACCCGTCGTTTCTGTTTAATCAGCAATTATTCCCAGCCTGAAAATAAAAATCCCCCCTTCAAAAACGAAGGGGGGACCAATGCAAAATCAATTTCTATTATTTCAGCTGCGATACAATATCATCGCTCATAGGCTTAACCGCGCTTGAGTAATATTTGATCAGGTTCCCGTTCTCATCAATGAGATATTTATTAAAATTCCATTTTGGCTGCTGGTCATTCCACCCGTTCAGGTCTTTAGAAGTAAGCCATTTGTATATAGGCGACATATCATCACCCAGCACTGATATTTTTTCGAACATCTGGAAGGTTACACTGTATTTTGATGTGCAGAACTCTTTTATCTCTTCGTTCGAGCCCGGCTCCTGCCCGCCAAAATTGTTTGCAGGGAAACCAAGTATTACAAGTTTATCCTTATATGTTTCATAAAGCTTTTCAAGGTCTTCGTACTGGGGAGTATACCCGCACTCAGAAGCTGTATTGACAATTAAAACTTTCTTTCCCTTCAGTTGTGAATAATCAAATTCCTTGCCGTCTATTGATCTTATTTTTGCATTGGGATTAGCCTCTAAATATTCGTAAAAAGTAGTTTTATCCTGCATATTTATATTTTCCGGTTTAGATTTTACCTGTTTGCATCCAAAAATACTTAACCCAGCATATATAAAGGACATTAATATTAGTGATCTCATTTTCATTGTTTTATTTATTTTAATTCATTTCCGCATAAGTCCGGTAATCCGTCTTTACGGGGTTTTCTATTAAAAACAATCTTCCCCTCTCCGTGGTTTCAAAGGTAAACTCACTCTCATCCTTAACTACGGCAAAATCATTTGCTTTCATTGTACCCCCGGGTGTTGTAATATTTCCGTCTATTAAATATATGGAGCTTATCTTTTCTGCACCGAGCCCCAGCTTATGTTTGCCTTCTTTGAAATTTATTTCAACTGCGCCTACACCGGGCGTTTCCATCTTTAAAGGTGAGCCTTCACCGATATACTGCCTTACTTCGAAACCATTGTTCGTTGTTACAGGGAAATCCTTCTCTTCATAATCATTATAAGTTGCTGGTGAGCCGATTGCCTTGCGAATATCAGGGTCAAACCATACCTGGAAAACATGCGAACCCTCATTTAATTTTTCTGCGTGACTTATCCCGCTGCCTGCTCTGATTATCTGTGCCCCGCCTTCATTTATTGGTATCCATTTCCTGCTGCTTGAGTCATAATGCTCAATTGTTCCTTTGATAATAAATGTTATTATCTCAAATGCTTTATGCGGATGCTCTCCAATAGTGCTGCCTTTATCGCTCCATGCATGCGCCCAATAGAATAAATTTGAATACGGCAAAAGGTAAGCCGGGTTGTGTGTCATAACAACGGGCCGGTTTTCGAGTATCTCGCCGTCATTAAATCCACCCGGAGCCTGCTTGTCAAACGGGTATATCTTAATAGCCATAAATAGTGATTTTTGCTAAAATTATAAAATATTTACTGAATTAATAGGTATTTATAATATTGCTAACCGATGTAAGCATTTTTTAATTCCTCGTAACACTCTATATATATAACTATTTTTGCTTTCTAAATGAAGACACGCTCACTAAAACGAAATAAAGTAAACGTCATAACGCTTGGATGCTCAAAGAATATATATGACTCCGAGGTGCTTATGGGACAATTACGCGCTAATGATTTTACCGTCTCTCACGAAGACGATAACTCTGATGCCCCAATTGTTATAATAAACACTTGCGGATTCATTGACAACGCCAAACAGGAATCAATTAATACTATAATTGAATGGGCTGATGCAAAAGAAAAAGGACTAGTTGAAAAGGTTTATGTAACAGGATGTCTCTCTGAGCGTTACAAACCGGATCTTGAAAAAGAAATTCCGAACATTGATGAATACTTCGGCACCCGTGACCTGCCCCGACTGCTTAAAACACTCAACGCTGATTACAAACAGGAGCTAATTGGCGAACGGCTGCTTACGACTCCACTTCACTACGCATATTTCAAAGTTTCTGAAGGTTGTGACAGGCCGTGCTCTTTCTGCGCCATTCCGTTAATGCGCGGCAAACATGTTTCCATTCCAATGGAGCGGCTTGTTGCACAGGCGAAAGATCTTGCGCGCCAGGGAGTGAAAGAATTGATCTTAATAGCGCAGGACTTAACTTATTACGGCTTAGATCTATACAAAAAGAGAAATCTATCAGAACTCTTAAAAATACTTTGCGATGTTGAGGGCATTGAGTGGATTCGTTTGCACTATGCATTTCCGCAGGGTTTCCCTATGGATGCGCTTGATGTAATTGCAAGTGAACCCAAAATATGCAAATATCTTGATATGCCGCTTCAGCATATCAGCGATATCATGCTCAAATCAATGCGGCGCGGAACAACTAAACAAAGGACAATTGATCTTGTTAATGCCATGCGCGAAAAAATTCCGGGAATTGCAATACGAACAACACTCATTACCGGCTACCCGGGCGAAACCCCCGAAGATTTTGAAGAAATGAAAGAATGGGTTACCAATACAAAGTTCGAAAGGCTTGGAGTATTTACATATTCACACGAAGAGAATACACATGCACATAAGCTTGAAGACAACGTTCCCCAAAAGGAAAAGCAGCGCAGGGCTAATGAAATAATGAAGGTGCAAAAGAAAATATCGCTTGCACATAATAAATCCCTAATTGGCAAAACATTAAAAGTACTCATAGACCGCAAAGAAGGCGATTACTTCATCGGCAGAACCGAGTACGATAGCCCCGAAGTAGATAATGAGGTTTATATCAATTGCGAGTCCCGATTAAGCGGGACGAAGCAATCCAATGCGGGCGGTCTTTACCTCCGCACCGGCGATTTTGTAAATGTAAAAATAACCAAAGCTAAAGATTATGACCTCGAAGGTGAAGTAGCGTTTTTTAAATAGTAGCACAGACATTTTTGTCTTTGTTATATTTTTTTAATTGCCAATTGGTACATCAAATATTTAAGTTATGGAAAAATTCAAGTTTGGATTTAGAAGAGCACTTCGTAACCCGCATACGCGGGAGTGACTAAAAAAATAAAAACCCCGAAGCTCTCGCTCCGGGGCTGGTTTGAATTTCGGCTGGCGTACTCTTACTTTGTTAATTTAAGATGATAATTAATTGATTTTAGTCATCGCTTTCGTCTGATTCCTCACTTGCAGCGCTGTTCCAGTAATTATAAAAACTGTATGACCTTTGATACGATGCCTGGTTATGGAACTCATCCCTGTAGTATTTATTCTTCCAGTAATCAGCCCTGAAGTCACGTATCGGGTGATAGTTCGCAGGTTTCTTTACATAGTAATTGAAACCGTATGGAGCTACACCGATACTTGTTGTTTTTGATACAACAGGTACCATTGGCGCCAAATAATTAATATCCTCAGCAGTTTCCCTCTTAGAGGGTCTTACATAGTTTTTATAAACCACGAACTCTCTGCCTTCGGGAACTACTGCTTCTGCCATTTCCACTTCATTTGCTGCTTCAAAATTTTGCGGAAATGAACTGTACATATAGTACGGATCTCTATTGAGGGAAGGTAATTCTGCATAATACGAAATTCCTTTATAACCGTTAATATGTGTCTCCCATACATAAACAGGCTCCGCTGCAGAAGCCCTTGAAGCCTTAGAAACATCAGATGTTTTTGAGTAAGCCGTGCCGGCTAAAACTAAAAAGATTAAAATTGCTAAATGTTTTACGATTGATTTTTTTAACATTGTTAATCTCTCCTTTCATATATAAAAATACATTTTATGAAAAGATAGTTCTCTAACCCCGTTTCAAAAAACAATAGTTTAGAAAATTATTTTCATAAAGGTGTAATTAAAAATAATTTATTTTAAATCAAAAAACAGAAGCTTAAGTAATTTCTAAATTTTACTTTTCAAGATTTGTTGTTTTAACATCTGCACCCGCAGTATCAATTAATAGATCAGAAAATAATATCGATCCGGTGCCATTCAATAATACTCCGTAATATATCATTCTGCTTTCCTTTGGCACCTCAAGAACGATCTCATATTTAGTCCAGTCAGTGCTGCCAAGTATCGGCCTGTTTTCCATGTTATCTATGGAAAGTGTGCTGCCATAAGGCTTGTTTCCCTGCCCTCCATCCACGCGCATCCACATTCCGCCCCAACCGTAAATATTTTCACTCTTTATATAACCCGTTAAACGGATCTTTCTTCCCATTATCGCCGTTGGGACAGTACCTTTTACTGTCGCGCCGAAACCGGAATCAACATTCTTTATTGATCTGAAATAAAATACGGGTTTATCTTTATATGTTATATTATCCGAACCAACGTTATACGCATCTATATTACTTCCGGTTATACCCCATCCGCCGGTATCTTGTGAGCTGCTTTCTTCACGTTTGCACGATAGCAACAAACAAACTAAACATAATAATAGGGTTGTTCTAAAATAAAAAAGTATTTTCACTTTTTCATTTCCGGCAGGTAATTTACGATTGCCGTTCCTTTGAAGAGCTCACCTTTTTTATTTTTACCAATGTAATACCAAAGCGAAGTTACTCTCTGTAAAAAGGGCCAGCGATACCAGTTGTTGTTATCAGAATATACCGTTCCTTTTTTCATCTTACTGTTTTTGCACTTATACCAATCGGCAAAATCCTTTGGTGAAAACGGCGCGCCGCCTGTGTTTCCAAATACCCAATGGTCCTGCGCCCAGTAATATGAGCCGAACTCTGTAATTTCAATATTTTCCTTTACCGCCTTAACCGAAGTATTATGAAACCAGTAAAGCATTGTAGTATCTTCTTTTGTCTTAACAGCATTCACGTTAACAGGCGTATGCGAAACTTCCATGCCATCCGGAATATTTCTTAGCTCAACCGGAAGCTCATTCATTTTATTTTCAGTAAATGGGCCCGGTACCGTTTCCTTAAGCATGTTTGTTGAAGGAATATCGCTGCCAACCGTTTCAAATGTTAAACCGGAGAGCCATATTGTCCCGTTGCCGCTCAAAAGAACACCGTATGCAATACCCGCGCTGGTATCGGGAACATCAAGAACTATTTCATACTTTTGCCAGTCTTTGGTTCCTTCAATGGGCCTTTCATTCATGTTATCGAATCCAAGCATAGTGCCCGGCGTATAGCCGTCTATTCTAAACCACATTCCAGCATTTTTATCTACACTTTGGCATTTAATAAAACAACTCATTCTTATTCTTTTTGATAGATATTCCTGCGGAGAAATTTGGTTCATTATTGTTCCGAAGCCGCTTTCAACATTTTCAGTAGATTTTAAATAATATACGGGCCTCTCGTTGTACTTTTCTTCGGTAACTCCGATCTCGTATAAACCGGGCTTGCTACCGGCTTTAAACCAGCCGTCAAGCTCACCGTTACCTGTGACCTGACCGAATGAATTCCCTGATGTGAAGATAAATAGCAGTATTAATGTAAATATTTCAATTGAGTTTTTCATATAGAAGCTGTTTTTGAAGTTTGCCGCAATAAAGCTTTTACGTATTACATCTCACTATTTCACCAAACTACCAATTCGGTGTTTGTTCTCACACTCCGAACACGAAACCTGTTGTTAGTGTTTTAAACAGCCCGCCGTTATACTTCTGGAGGTTGTAGCCGCCGCCTTCGTAGTAGCCGTCATAAGTTATTATCTCAGGGATGCCGTCACCGTTTATATCAATAATTCCATCAGCCATGCTGAAGGTAAAGTTATTTACTGTAAGAGGAATGAACTCTGAGATAACTTTTCCTTCTGAATCCATAATATAAATAAGCGAGGTAAAATTTGTGAAATCATTTTGGACTCTCACGCTTACTAAGAATTCGTTATTTCCTTTTCCTGTAAAATTCCCTTCGAATATTTTTATATCTTCATTTGCTATTTTTGTAAGGGGCTTATTCTTAGGCTGGCCTTTATCATCATACTCAGAAACCATTACTCCTTTTAGTTTTGGCAGTATGAATCCTTTGAACTCATCAATTACCTGCTGGTTTGTGACACCTTTGCCGTTTATCTGTTTCATGCTGCCGTTTAACGAGCAAACTACAATTTCATTCTCTTCAAACTTTGCCTCTCGGGGCGGATTAACGGTCGCATAAAATATCGTTCCGGCACCGATCATGTCATCAAGATTTATATAGTACCCTGATATTTCAGCGGGGTATACGCCGCTGCGCGAGGAAATATAGACTTTATCACCTTTTTTAAAGCTGGTGTAACTTTCAAACTCAGGTTTATATTCATCAAAGTAATATTCCGCTGTCTTCTCATCATACTTTTGATATTTTCCGATGACCTGCTTAAGCCCGCTGCCATACAGGTCATATCCCGCGCCGGTTGAATCCACCAGCTTTTCATTGGAAGAGTATTTGTAATAATCATCAACTATTATTTTTTTGCCGTCCCACCTTCCAAAGAAAACCAGATCATCCTTGGCGCGTTTTGTATCACTCTGAACAGATTTATTATCTTTATTAACCGCTTCTGTATCGGCAGATGTTTTTTTATCGGAAGAGACCTCTCCCTGTTTTTTTGAGCATGATGATACCGAAGTAATGAAAATAATCGAAAATATTAAAAGTAATATCTTCTTCATACTTTGAGATTTAATGGATTTAATATATCAAAAATAAGGATTTATGTTTTAAAATGCTTAAATGATCACAACAAAAACCCGGCTTTTTAAACCGGGCTTATATCTGTTATTTGCTATTTGAGTCTAACTTTCATCCGTTACTCTTTTTTGCGCGCCGTAAGTATCCATTAAAACGTTATCATATTTATCAGCCGTTGCAAAGAGCCTTTTCAATGTTTCCAGCCCTGTTTCGTAAGTTAAGTACTGGTCGAATATAAAGGTCGAAAGCACCACATCCTGGTTATTCACACTGAACATCATTTCTTCAAGATTATAATTTTCGCGCAGTAAAAACTCATACATCGGGCCGATATTTGTTTTTGGCAGCGTACACAGCATACTGTCACAAACTATAAAACCATCCTGGTTGTAGTTTATGAATATCTTTGCCGTGCCTTCTTCAACTTCCCAGCCGTATGGACCGCGTCTTGCAAGCTTAACATCTTTGCCAAGCTGTTCCAGTATGGTTTCAATTGTTGCTGCGGCTCCAGTGGGTTTATACTCCGTATCTTTTTTTAATGCGGGGAACTCAAGCTTCGTGCCGCAGTTTGGACAGTATTCACCATCAATATTTTCTTCTGTTACCATGTACCCGCATGATGGGCATTTCAATGCATACTTACCAAAGTGGCTTTGGTATTCAGCCAGGTCCTCTTCCAGATACTCAACCGGCAGCGCAAAGCCTAAATTATCTCCGCCTGCTATAATGAAAGTGTTCACACCAACAATATCGCCGCTTGAATTAACCAATGGTCCGCCGCTGTTACCCGGATTTATTGCCGCATCTATCTGTATATAATTAATTCCCCTTTGCAGCCGTTTTGATTTTGATACAATGCCTTCGGTAGCTGTATAGTTCAGTCCATACGGGTGGCCGATTGCTATGACCGAATCCCCTTCCTTGACATCAAGCCCGGGTGAGAGATTTATCTCAGGCAGCACAATGCCTTCGGGTACTTTTATGAACGCTAAGTCATATTTTGCATCATTGAAAAATACGGGTGACATCTGTTTTGGGATCGACCTTCCGCTTATTACCGCTTCGGAATTCCCCTTAACCACGTGATCGTTTGTAATTATAAGATTAGCTTTCTTAACATAGAACCCGGTTCCTGTACCCTGCGGGGTCGCTATCTGGATTATTACGTGCTGGTATCTGTCTATTATCTGTTGTGGATCCATTTATATTTTTCCTACCCCTCCCCCCCGAGAAACTGCTCTTGCAGTTTCGAAGTCCTGCTTTAGCAGGATCAAGTGAGAACAAATGTGTTTTATATTTAGTGAGACTTAATTATTATTTATTATCCCACATGAATTATCAATTGGGATTTATTCTTTTTATTGGTTATTGCTCATTGTTGAGCCGCGCTTCATGCGGCGAAACCTTACTCCAAAGGAGGAAGGTTAATTGTTCATTGCCATTACTGGCTATAATTCAACTGCTGAACCTCGGCAACAAATGCTCTCAAAAAACTTACCAGTGAATCAAACTTCAAATTACCGGTGTTGAACTTAAGCTCAGGGTAGAGCTCAAGCCCTTCTTTTATTATTGCCTCTATCTTTGCGGTAATCACCTGCTCATGAAACTTACCTCCTGCGGCATCATAAAGTACTTCACCTTCGCCCAAAGCTGTAAAGAAATCCTGGTTGGTAATACTAAGCATTAAATGAAACAGCTTTGCGTCAGGCTTTGGCAGCCCGTAACTGAAAAAGCAATATGTTGCAAGGTATTCATAAATTACGACTGCAATATCCGTATAGTTATTGTCAAGATACCATTTAACATTCTGCAGATTGTTGGCGAAAAGATCAACCACAGCCTGGTGTGGCGCAGGGTTTGCTATCCCGAATGTTGATTTTACCCTGTAAAGATCTTCAATTACTTTTTCCTTTGGCAAATCAGCCAGCTTTTGCAATGCTTCCTTCATCTTGCGGTTCTTTTCAACATATGGCTTATTATCCTTTGCAAAGTATTCCCAGCTCATTTTTTCAAGCTCATTCATCAAAGTACCTTCTGGAGCTATCAGGTAATCAATTTTATATGCAGTGTTTAAAAGCAGGTATGAAATTCCGCCAGAGAACGCATCTTCATTAAGCTCTGCAATGCGTTTAAGTGAATTATCAAGCCAGCCTTTAAAGAAATTATATTTTATTTCCTTTTCGGTTTCAGATAGCTGCTCAACATGTGAATTACCAATTGAGCGCAGCATTGCGAAATCATCGGTCAGAACATCATCCTGTTTATCTGCGCGTGTTGCAAGCTCTTTCCATGCATAGTAAAGCTTCCTTGGCGGCGCAGCGGGTACAGTTGAATCAAACTTTATGCATACCCTGCTATCCTTCAGGGCGTAACGGCTGTAGAATAACGAATAATTCATTTCCATAAGCCTGCGCATAAACGCAACGGAAAGCTTATCGTACTCAGCAATATCAGCTTCACACAGTACCCTTCCGTTATCGATCGTACCGTGTATCATTTTTGAACCCTGAAGCAGTTCAAAGGTGATCTTATCCCCTTCTTTTTTGAAGTTGACGTTGTTGGTATCATCATCTCTCAGGTAATTAAAAAACGCCTCATAGCTATCGGTATATTTCTTCTCCAGAAATAAACGCTCCGAAGTGTTCCATGCTTCTACTTTTGACTTTGCTTTAAAACTGTCTGAAAATCTTCCGAATGTTATCATATTTTCCTGAAAATTAGTCTCCCCTTGTTTTTGAAGGGGGGATGATTATCTTTAAATTTACTAAAATGAAAATTAAACTTTAATTACTTTCCATCATTTATTATTGATGGGGGTTTGTTTTTGTTTCACTTTCTCAATCATGCAAAATAGTTTTAAACTTATTTTTATTCAAAGTAAAAACACACCCAAAGCAGGGAAAAATTTACCCAATTGTTTTAAAATGCCTAATTTATACGGGTATTTATCACTTCCTTTTAGTTGAATAGTTTATGGAATAACTTTGTTCCGCAAGACAACAATATATTTTTCAATGAAAGTCTTCTATTCAGATAATTATACAGTCCCATTGCCGGAAGGTCACCGCTTCCCCATGGAAAAATACAGGAAGCTTCGCGAAAAGCTGCTTGCTGATTCTATATTATCACCTCAGGAGCTGTATGAACCTGAATTGCCATCCCGCGAAATTATTACTCTTGCACACTCACCGCAATATTATGATGCATTTTCTATGGGTACGGTTGACCCGAAAATAATCAGGCGAATCGGACTGCCATGGAGTAAAGAGCTCTTTTTCCGCTCACTTGCTTCCGTTGGCGGCGCCATGGGTTCGGCACTCAGCGCACTGGAGTGCGGCATTGGCGGCAATCTGGCCGGCGGCACACATCATGCTTTCCATGATTACGGTGAAGGATTTTGTGTGTTCAATGATTTTGCCGTTGTGATACTGCATCTTATCAAATGCGGTATGATACACCGCGCGGCTATTATTGATCTTGATGTACACCAGGGTAACGGTAATTCTGCAATACTAGGAGACAACCCCGATGTATTCATATTCAGCATGCATGGAGCTAAGAATTACCCATTCACAAAAGTTGCTTCATCAATTGATATTGAACTTGCTGACCAGGCCGGTGATGAAGAATATTTATCCTTACTTAAGAAAAATTTACCTGCTATTTTTGAGTGGAAGCCGGATATTATTCTTTACCAGGCGGGAGTTGATCCGCTTGCTGAAGATTCTCTCGGCAGGCTTTCATTAAGCAAAGATGGTTTATTGGAGCGTGACAGGCTTGTGCTCGGTGAATGCAAAAAGCATGGTATCCCGGTCTCACTCGGTTTGGGCGGCGGTTACTCAAAACCTATTTCTCACACAGTAGAAGCTTATGTCGGAACATATAGGGTTGTAAAGTCTTTATTCTGACGAACGAAGTGAGGAAGTCACGAAGTGCTCTTCTAAATCTCATTCGGCAAGCGATAAAGCCCTGTTCTAAAACCGTTAAAACGGTTTATATAAATTTATATTATTGTTCCCACGACTGAAGTCGCGGGCTTGTAAACAGAAAGTAACATATTATAAAATTTCATTTTCTTGAGCTTTGCGCTCTTGGCGGTTAAAAAAAATTGACAACGAAAAAACAAATACAATCTACACGATTTGGAGTATATGCGGTTTTGACGTATAAGGAAAAATATATACTCATACAAAAAGGCAAAGGACCCTTCAAAGGCAGGTGGGACCTGCCCGGCGGCAAAACCGATTTCGGTGAAACACCTGAGGAGACATTGAAGCGTGAGGTAAACGAAGAAACCGGGCTAAAGCTGAAGTCATATAAACTTATATCTGTCGAGGCATATACTCATGAAACGAAGAAAGAAAATTTCCATCATACCGGAGTTATCTTCCGTGCCGAGGCTAAAGATATTAAGAAATTAAAACGTGAACCCGACGGCAATGATTCATTCGGCGCTGAAATATTTTCTGCAAAAGAAATTAAGAACCTCAAGCTAACGCCGCTTGCTAAGATTGCACTCAGGAAAATTTAATGGCTAAACCTAATAAAATCCCGTATCTCGATCCCGGCAAGCCACTTGATGAATGCCTGCTCAAAATTCTGCGTACACGCTTTGATGAGATGACCTCACATGAGCAAGGTACTGTTGATGGCGGCGATATCGAAGCACTTCATGATATGCGCGTAGCATCAAGAAGGGTACAGGCTGTATTTAAAATTTTCCGGGGCGTATTTCCTAAAAAGAAATTCAAAGTAGAATATATTGAGCTTCAATTGCTTATCCGCTCACTTGGTGAGGTAAGGGATTATGATGTATTCATTGATAAAATAGAAAAGTTGAAGAAAGATTCTGCCGAAAAAGACTACCGGGCAATTGACCTGCTTATTATACGTAAAAAGGCTGAGCGAGAACAAAAAAGAAAATTACTGATACTGCATATAAACGAGTTGAATAAAACGGGCTATAAAGAACACTTTAATAATTTCATTTCCGAAAATTTACAATGATTCAAATTGGCTCCCCTCCTTCAAGAAAATACGGAGTTTTTTCGCAGTCCCGCTTTAGCGGGATTAAGGAGGGGAAGAGTCCCGCTGGCATCGGGACGAGGGGTGGTAACGCTGTTTTCAAGTAACAAAATACAAAATAGCTGCTTATATTGAAAAAGATCTACAACATAAAGAAGAAATCATCACTCAAAGAAAACTTATCGCAGGTTATTCCTGAGATGTTCGATGATTTCTTTTCATTTGCGGCTGTTGTTATTAATTGTCCTTTGCGGAAAACACAGCTTCATGAAATGCGCAAAGCCGGCAAGCCTTTAAGATATGCAATGGAGCTTGGTGAATACTGCTTTACGGGTGATTTCAAATTATGCCTGGAAGAAATTAAATCATCACTTGACCTTATGGGCGAAGTTCACGATGCCGATGTTATGATACCCGATATATCATTGCACATGAAAGAAATTCGTCTCTTCAACCAAACCCTGCTGGACCCGGACGAAAGGTTTTCCACTAAACAGCTGCGTGAGTCCATCCGGAGCCTCAGAAATCAAAGGCGTGAGCTATATGCCCAGCTTTGCGCAAAGCTTAATCTTTGGAAAGAAAATAATTTCCGCGCGAGGATAATTGCGGATATGAATTCATAAAGTATTTTTTGCGGGGACGAAGTGACGCTATGCTTTAAAACCGTGGGGCTGGAGGAAGGAAGTAATCCTGCAGACTAAAGTTTAGCATAAACATAAAAGACATCCTTTCGATTGTCTTCTATTAAATCTGATTTGAATTTTCAAATCTCTCGTTTCACAAATCACGTCTCACGCCTGCCTTACTGAGCGCTAGCGAAGGAAGGTTTTACTTTTCATTTATCGTTATCATCATCATCACCGGTATCCATCGGTTTTCTGTTCTTCTCTGATTCCTTGTGCTGTTTCTGCATCTCTTCACGGTTCTTCATTTTTTCTTCATCAACCTGCTTCTTTACTTCTTCCATATCCTGCTTTATCTTTTCGTTAACACGCTTCATCTCTTCTTTAACTTTTTCCATTTCCCTTTTAAACTCTTCGTTATCCACTTTAAGGTCTCTTTGCATCTCTTCCATTTCCTGGTTAAGCTCCTCCATTTCCTCCGGAGTTGGAGTGGTCTCGTTGTTGAAATTAAAGCTCAAAGAATCTCCGCTCGGACCCTGAAAGTTATAATCAAAATTCCAGTTCTTCTTTACATTTTCCTGCCAGTTCTTATCAAAATCCTTCTGCCATTTTTCACTATCGAATTTTTTCATATTCTCTTCAACCCGCGCCATATTTTCTTCAAGCTGGGTATGAACTTCATCCATTATCTTGTCAACCCACTCATCAATATCGTCAAGGTTATTAAATTTAGGAATACTATCCTTAGGAGTATGTTTTGGCGGGGGGCAGTAGTTTGCAACTTTGTTATAAACTTCTACCCTGTACTGCTCTTCAACTCTTGGCATCATGTTTACAAGTGTTACAGCATCAGTTTTTTTGGAGTTGTTGAGTATCGTTTTTATACACTGGCCGCCGCAGTTGCCAAAATCAAACTCCATCAAAGCTTTCTTAAGCTGGGGCGAGGAGTCTTCCCTGAACGGCGTGCCCGGACCAATATCCTGTTTGGTTACACAGAACTTACCTTCAGGCACAACTGATTCTCTGCCGCTTGCTGATTCAAGTGAAACTTTTCCCGTGCGGACATATAATAAACCATCTCCGCCTTTATCGACAGAAAATTTATATGAACACCCAAGATCAACCGCTGTAACCGTTGGCGCATCTACAAAGAATGTGCGCGGCTTCGCGTTTATGTTCGCGTCAATTGCACCATAATCAAGCTGTATGCGGTGTTCGCCCTCTACACTCTTTGTCAGCTTTACCCTGCTGTTTGGTTCAATTATTACACTGCCTAAGCCAGCAACATAAAGTTCGGCCTTCGAAGAATCATCTGTCGTTACATATCCGCCAACGCCAAGTGAATCAATTGCTTTCATCACAAGATTATTGATGAGCGGTGAACCTTTAAGCGATGTTACCATCCATTTCGGGCCGCCAGATACTTCAACTATGTTTGAGCTGAGCTCAACATTATTCCTGGACTTCATATAACGGTTTACCCCGAAGATAACGAAAGCAAGTATCAGCACAGCGGCTATGCCTGAGAAATAATATCTCATGGAGCCCCATGCGGAAACTCTGCCCGGGGTTGAATGATCTTTATTTTTTTTATTTGAATTCTTTCCAATGCCCAGCGGAATATATTCATCCTCAAAACCATTCATATTATATATATGCGGGTCATGCTCGGGAATTTTAGAATTTATCTTTGCTTCTATTCCGCTCCACAGCTCCTGCTGTTTATCCTTTGCAAGCAGTGTTTCCTCTTTTTCATCTTCTCTTGCAATGAGCGCGGTTTTTTCTATAAGGATAACTGTTTCTTCCAAGTATTTTTTGCAGGCCGGGCACCCTTTTAGGTGCTCTTCCATTTTCTGCCTGTCTTCAGTAGAGATCATGCCTTCAAGGTAATCATCAACCAGAAGCTCAACCTCTTCGCAGTTGTTATATTTCATTGTTGTTCCTTTTTTTTCATCATTGTGTTTCATTTTCCAAGTTCCTCTCTTAACATTCTTCTTGCCCTGTGTAAATGAGCTTTAGAGGTTCCCACTTCTATATCCATCATCACAGATATTTCGTGATGTTTGTATCCTTCAATATCGTGAAGCACAAAAGCCATTCTTGCCTGCTGCGGCAGTTTTTTTAGTGCGTCTTCGATATCAATTCGTGAATCATAGCTTTGCTTTATTTTTGCTGCCGGGTTATCCCGTGTTATAATTTCAGTAAGCTCACCAACGCGTTCGGTGAATCTTTTCTCAGAGCGTTTCATCATCAAAAATTGGTTCACCGCAATTGAATGAAGCCATGAGGAGAACTTGCTCCCGAACTGGAACGAGGAAAGTTTTTCCCACGCTTTTACAAATACTTCCTGTGTAAGCTCATCGGCTGTATCCCTATCCTGTGACGCGCGCAGGCACACTGCATAAACACGTTTTACGTTGTTCTTATACAGTTCCCTGAATGCATGAGAGTTCCCTGCCGCCGCCTGGCGAATCAGCTCAAACTCCCTATCCGGACTTGTCGATACCAGCTCCAGAGCTCCCCCCCCGGCAGTCCCTGCCGTGGCTAAATTAGACCGCATATTTTCTCCTAAATTACAATAATATGATGCAGATTGAAATGAAAAGGTTTAGTAGAGACTCAATGTCAAATTCCAAAGCCCAAATGTGAAATAAATAGCAGTTTACTAGCAAAAGTCCCTATTATAAAGGGGGATTTGAAATCCAAAATCAAAACAAAATACTACCATAAAGAGACCAAGTCACAAATAAGCCCAAAGAATCTTAATAATGTAGATGTTATGGTTTGCAACGCCTTAATCCCACGCAGTGGGAGGAAGGTCATCCCTGTGCTACGCCTGCCTATGGCATGGAAGGTGGGGATCTTGTCTTTCTTAATTCAGAGTATATGTATCCCTAAACTTCACCATAAGCCTCTTTAACTTCTGACTCGCCATACTTCTTCTCAAGGCGCCTTACTATAAAATGACCCTCTGCCATTTTCTGAAAGTGATGCATGAAAATTATATTTATCCCCGCTCCGCTTACTGCGCCAAGAATAGGCACTGCTTTGGCTGCAACCTCTTCTGTGATAATCAGCGAATACCTTGCAACAAGTTTATTTATCAGTTTTATTACCGCAGGGGCTGATTCCTTTGCCAAACCTTTTTGTCCAAGATACTTCGCGGCGTTTGATATTTCCTTCGCAAGCACAGAGCGCATTACCCAGTATGAATTATCACTGGCATCATCAGTTTTTGAATTTCCGCCAAGCGCGAATACCTCGAGGCAGTTTAGCTTGGTCTCGATGGTATTTATATCATGCCCTTCGCTCTTAGCAATTTCTGCAATGGATTTTAGTATGAGCATGGTCGATACCGGCAGCTCTATTGGTATTGCCGCCAGACCAAATGCCCCGCCAATACCGCCGCTTATAGTAGTTAATACCTTATTTAATCTTTTGCTTGTCTTTATTTTCTGGTTATCAATTATCGTCATCATGGAGTACTCCAGCGCCTTTAGCAATGCTTCCCTCGACGCCTTTGATATCATCAAATGAGCTTTCTCGGGCAATAGCTTCATTGCTTTTTCAATTGGTATCCCGATATAATTTGTGATCTTTATTGCCAGGTTCGGATTTTCTAAAAGCTTCTTAGCTTTCTTTAATTCCGCCAGTTCTGTTGTTTGTAATTGGTGCATTTTAGTAAATGTTAAGATAATAATTATTTATTATTCTAAATTTACGCCTTATCGTAAACTTAAAAAAGCACAAATAAAAGTCCCCTCCTTAACAAGTCGCAGACCTGGCTTTGACACGGGAGGGGATTTAGGCCGCAGGACTGGCCTGGACATGTGGAGGTCTCATACTCTCCCCCCAACAGGCCTAAGGACCGGATTTTTGTCTGCTCCTTCAGATGCCCCGGCATGTCGTAGATCTGGCTCTGACACGGAGGAGTGTCCCGAAGGGACGAGTGGTTCTAAACTCTAAAAGAGGGTTACCTCCACCCCCGCTCTTTATTTTATGCTTGTTGACTATAGTCGGTGGTATTATAATCAACAATAAAATAACTTTGAATAATATGAAAAACACTTATTCTGAAAAAGACAGAAAATTCCTCAAAAAGTTAGGCGAAAATATTAAGAAATATCGACTTCAAAAAGATATTTCTCAGGAAGAGCTTGCTTATCAGGCAGATCTTGATCGAACATACATAAGCGGGATTGAAAGAGGCGAAAGAAATATTTCCGTAATAACTTTAAAAAAAATCACTAATGTTATAGGGTTTGAAATTTTAGAGGTCCTAAAACCAAATGGTAAATAAATGTCAAATGTATTAACTGCGATTAAAAAGATTGTAGAAAATCCAATAATCGAAATCAAAACAGTATATGAAAGCAAAAACAGAGCTAATGGTGTTGGTGCTTCATTTGAGGCATACGTTAAGGATATTTTTGCTGGAACGCATGAAGTAGAAGATGAAAATGAGTTGATAAGAATTCATAATGAGATATTTTCATATGGTGGTACACAAAATCAGCCCCCAGATTTGATGTTAAGAGGTGGAGATGCTATAGAAGTTAAGAAAATTGAATCCATATCTAATTCCATAGCGTTAAATAGCTCTTATCCTAAAGATAAACTATATGCACATAGTAAGATGATAAACAAACACTGCAAGGATTGCGAGGTATGGGAAGTAAAAGATATGGTTTACATCATAGGATGCGTAACAAAAAATAGTCTTAAAAGCATATGGATAGTTTACGGAGATTGCTATGCTGCTAATAATGAGATTTATGAAAAAATTAGAACACATATTGAACAAGGTATACGAGAAATAAAAACTGTTGAGTTTGCCGAAACAAAAGAACTTGCCCGTTTGAATAGAATAGATCCTTTGGGAATTACAAATTTACGTGTACGTGGAATGTGGGAAATCGAAAATCCAAGAAAAGTATTCAAGTATTTAAACCCGCCAAGTTCAGGCAATTTTGAATTTTGTTGCTTAATGAGCGAAGATAAATATAATTCTTTTGCTATTGAAGACAGACTACAAATAGAAAATATTAAATCGCAAAATTTCAAGCAAGAAAAAGTAAAAATCAAAAATCCCAATAATAGTACTAATTTAATAAACGCAAGATTTTTAACATTCTTTAAATAATGAACATTATTTCTCTCTTTTCTGGCGCAGGTGGACTTGACTTAGGTTTTGTGAAAGCAGGATTTAATGTGGTTTGGGCTAACGAGTACGACAAAACAATATGGGCAACACATGAAAGGAACTTTCCGAATACTTTTTTAGACAAAAGAAATATACGAGATGTTTCATCAACAGAAATACCAGAATGTGATGGAATCATTGGTGGACCACCATGTCAAAGCTGGAGTGAAGCTGGTGCCTTAAGAGGAATTAATGATCCAAGAGGACAATTATTCTATGAATTTATAAGGATACTTAAAGACAAACAACCTAAATTTTTCTTAGCTGAGAATGTATCAGGTATGTTAGCTAAAAGACATGAAAAAGCTATACATAATATTAAGTATTTATTTGAAGATGCTGGGTATGAATTAAGTTTTAAGTTACTGAATGCACACCAATTTGATGTACCACAAGATAGAAAAAGAGTATTCTTTATTGGTATAAGAAAAGATCTTGGTTTTAGATTTACTTTTCCTAAAGGTAATACTAATAAGATTACATTAGAAAAGGCAATTGGTGATTTAAAGGATAACGTACTACCAGCTTTAAAGAACAATAAAACTAATGGAAAAAATTGTATTGTAAAAAATCATGAATATATGACCGGTGGATTTTCTACAATTTTTATGTCCAGAAATAGAGTACGCTTATGGCATGAGTTGTCATTTACAATTCAAGCAGGTGGCAGACATGCACCAATACACCCACAAGCTCCTAAAATGCTATTTATTGAAAAAGATAAAAGAATATTTGTGCCCGGTAAAGAACATCTTTATCGTAGGTTAAGTGTAAGAGAGTGCGCACGCATACAGACATTCCCTGATTCATTTGAGTTTTGTTACGAAACCATTGCTGACGGATACAAAATGATTGGAAATGCAGTACCAGTAAGGCTTGCAAAAAATCTTGCTTCAAAGCTTAGTGATTATTTCCAGGAATTAAACAATAATGAATTAGTGAATTCATACGTTGATTTTCTAAATCAAGACACAAAGGCTATAGCTCGTTAATCTTCAGTAAGATTTAATTTTAAATAACTAAATAACTTTAATATTGTTCGACTTTAATTCAATATTTGGTTTTTTCAAGAAGAAAGATTTAGCTACTCCACAAAACAATATTAAACTTGATTTATCAACCATTCCCGGACGGATTATAGAATTCAAGTCGATTTTGAATGATCGGAATATAACGGAATTAGATATTGTACAAAAACATATCATACATCGCTCACCTTTTATTTTCCACGAAGACTTGTATTACAGTCTTAAAAAAAGAATTGCCGATAAATATGGAATTCATTACAACAACGTAAAAATGATAGGTTCCGCAAAATTAGGTTTCAGCATTGCGCCAAATAAACTTTGGAAGGAATTTGATGATAGTTCAGACATTGATATGGCAATTATATCCGAAGATATTTTTGAAACTTTTTGGAAGCAAATGCATGAATACAATTTGAATATTTCAGCACGGAGTGAAATAGAGGAAAGAAATTTTAGTAAGTTTAAGAATTATTTTTTCAGAGGTTGGATACGTCCTGATTTATTGCCGTTTGATTTTTTAGAAAAAAGTGATTGGTTCGATTTTTTTAGATCTATTTCATATAAAGAATTTGGTCAGCGTAAAATAACAGGTGCAATTTACAAAGATTTTTACTTTTTTGAATCCTATCATACATCTAATTTGAAAACATTAAGAGCTGGAGGTAATATATTATGAATAAAATCGGTGTTGCTACTAATAAGAAACTCATAGATATTTTCAATATGTTAAGAACTAATGACTTAATATTAAAACCCTATTTCCAAAGGAAATTGGTTTGGAATGATAGTCACAAGGAAGCATTTATATCCACAATACTACAACAACTTCCATTCCCCGAAGTATATTTTGCAGATGGACCGTTAGACTTAGAAGCTCAAAAATCGAAAACGTTGGTAGTAGATGGACAGCAAAGACTAAGTACAATTTACCAGTATATTACCAATTCTGACGAATTCAAGGTAAAGAAAATAAAGAAATTTTCCTCTTTATCAGAAGGAGAAAAAACAGAATTTTTTGACTACCTTGTAGTTGTAAGAGACTTAGGTAGATTAAGTGATGACGAGATTATTGAAATTTTTAAGAGAATCAATTCGGTTCAGTATGCATTGAATTCAATGGAGATAAATAATGCATTATACCAAGGTGAGTTTATCAATTTAGCAAAAGATATTGTGGAAAAAAATAATTTGTATAAAAAACTAGATATTTTTAGTGAAAATGAATATTCAAGAATGCAAGACTTAGAATTTGTATTACTAATTATGTCCACAATCGAAGAGGGTGGTTATTTTACTGGTGGCAAAGAAATTGAGACTTATACCAAGAAGTTTGACGGTGAATACCCAAATAGAAACGATATGAATAATGATTTAACACAAGCAGTTGAAATTTTTGTAACTTTATCTGTAAGTTTCGATTCCATTTGGTATAGAAAAACCAGTTTATTTACTTTACTTGTTGAATTGATTAAATTCAAAAGAAAATTTGGGGCTTTTCCAGATATAACTGGTTTGAAAAGATTACTAATTTCCTTTGAAGAACAATTAATGTTGAATAAGGATAAAGAACGCAAAGATAATGTTTTCGCTGAGTATTATTACTATACATTTCAAGGTACTGCTAGTAGAACGGGTAGGAACAAGAGGGGTGAGGTTCTATCGGACAAACTATTAACCCTAAAATAGATCAATTATTCAGTAACTTTAGAGTTAAATTTTCAATTTGTTGTCTAAAGTCAGGTATTTTGTAAGGGTGAGACGACCCAGCGGGTCGTCTCTACAAAAGCACTTCTCTCTTTGCTGTACTTTGCGTCCTTTGTGCCTCTGCGAGCAATGATTTTAGTGCACAATCCCCTAACAACTGCCAATAGCATATACGAACTCCAGTATTTCCTTCTGCTGCTGCCTGTCAAGCTCAATTCTTTTACCGCCAATATTTGTAATCAGCTTATCGCATTGTTTAAAATCATTTTCAGCGTGATCTTTAATATTTTCATTTCCTGTACAGACTGTACGTACTGGTTTTTTTGATACTCTTTTGGATTTATTTATTTTTTCCATAGTGTTTTGTTTATTTAAGGTTAATGAAATTTTTTAATTACTGTTACTCCTGTTAACTTTCCGTTTCTTGTTCTCTGTCTTACTGTTTGTCCTCTGAATTGTTTACCATCATAATCTGGCATGGTGAATTCCGGTTGTGATTTAATTTCAGCAGGTTCTGTTTTTACTTCTTCTTTCTGAGGTTTTGTAATATTTTTCTTCTTTGCTTTCGCCTTTTGAAAGTTCGTTGTTTTCTTTAAAGCGATCTCTTTTAATTCCTCCTCCTCCTCTAATTTTTTTCTGTTTTCAAGCATAACATCTTTTGCTTTATTTAAGAGCCTTTGGCGTTTTTCAAGTTTCTCTTTTGTTTCCTGAAGGCTTCTTATGGCATACGCGCTGGGTATTTCGCCGCTTCTGTGAATATGCGAAATTTTCCGCCGCAGGTTCTCACACATTTCATTGTGATCAAGCTGGTCTCTTATCAGCAGGTGCTGTATTGGCGGTTCACCTTCCATTGGGTTATCGCGCATGATCAAAATCTTTATATTGTCACATGTTTCCTTGCTCAGCTTTATCTTCTTACCGTTAACGTCATACTCTTTATACGTGCCGTGAGCCATGTATTCTGTTCCTAAGAGTCTTTCCATAAACATATTGCCGTTCTCCGGAAAATAAGATCTCCCCGGGTCATACTCCTCTTTACTTAATTCCTCACCAATGGCCCTTGCCCTATCGAATCTATCCCAGTAATAATTTATGCCAAGCTCTCTGCCCATAATTTTTATTATCTCAGTCCCCTGCCTGCCGGCAAGCAGTAGCTCGCGCACCATCAATACTTCCTGAGTATTAATATCCATCTTCGGTGGATTATAATTCGGTATCCTGTACTCCCCCGGCGTTTCTTTTTTCATTTCCCTGTAAACCGTAGCTTTGCTTATATTATGCTTCCGCATAATTTCCGCCTTTAGGTCATTGAATTCGCGCTTATCTTTATTGGCATGCAGTGTTCTTAATAGCGCAATATCTTCGTTAAGTGTTTTATTAAAGTTTTTCATTTCCTTAATCCTGAGGAACGCAGTGACGCCACGCCTTAAACCTGCGTAGCGCTTGCCTTAATCTGCGCCACCAGAGGAAGGGAAGGAAGGAAGGATCCATTCATGCTTTGTTCCATAATTAATTTATAAAAGTTCTTCCTGTAGAGAGAGGTCTGCTTGCCTTTATGGTGACCTCTCTCACTTAAGACGGCTTGCAAAGCCGTCTCTACATGAAACATTAACCCGAATATACTATATGCCTTTCGCATATGTGTATCATTGCATGATACTTTTTTGAGAAAAACAATCCCCCTTGTTTTTAAATCATAGAACTGGCTATGACAGTGGGGGGAATATTGGTGACAATTCTCGTAAATCCACAATTGAACATTAATCAAATTCCTTCGTAGATCGTTGTCGGAGGTTTCTGTTTTAAGGATAAACCTTTCTCTGCTTTGTGAATTAAGGCGTTGCAAAAAGACAGCCAACTTTCAAGAGGCGAAAGTCGTGCCAAAGACTCCAAGACACAAAGAAAGCGTAATAAAGCTCCCCTTCTTTTCTAAGGAGGGGTGGCACGCAGTGACGGGGTGGTTTCATTACTTATAGCATGTTCTTAAGAAATATACGTATCGGGTTTAAAAATCTACAATATATGAAACCGCTTCTCAATCAAACCACCTGGCGGTGTTTGATTTCTTCCCCTCCTTAGAAAAGAAGGGGAGCTAATTAGGATTCAATTTCTCTTTCCTCAGCTTTCTGCTTAACCTGCCCACCCACTCATCCATTTCACCTGCACACGCAAACCCTCCAACTAACCCCCTTACCTATAACACAATTACGCGTTTTTAGCTCAAAAAGGGCGTTTTTTGGACTTAAACCCCACTTTCATGCTGAAATTACGTTATTCCGGAAACCCAACTGTTCAAAAACAAAAAAAGTTAATTATTTTCAAGTTTTTTAAAGAAAAAAGTGGTTTGCTATCTGTATTATATGCTTAACAGATAGCTAACGTAAGGCTAATAATGTGGGAATATTCACCCTCTTTCACCATATTTGTTCCTTGACTTTGAGAAGAAATACAGGTACTTTTGTAACC
>JBDTNV010000007.1:0-44733 GCA_039933555.1 Ignavibacteria bacterium | reverse complement strand
TAAGCGAAATAAAAGAAGCTGCAAGTTTTGGTATTTTAGATGGTGTTACTACAAATCCCTCATTAATGGCTAAAGAAGGGCATAAAGATGTCCGCAAGACATATGAAGAAATATGCAAAATTGTAAGCGGTCCCGTTAGCGCAGAAGTAGTTTCAACAGATTACGAAGGAATAATAAAAGAGGGCAGAGAGCTTTCCAAAATTGCCCCAAACATATATGTGAAAGTGCCTCTCATAATGGAGGGTCTTAAAGCTGTTAAAACATTCTCTGAAGAAGGCATAAACACAAATGTTACATTATGCTTTTCAGCTTCACAGGCTGTACTTGCGGCAAAAGCAGGCGCCACTATTATAAGTCCCTTTATCGGCAGGCTTGATGATATCTCGCAGGATGGTATGCAGCTTATTGAACAAATAGTTCAGATTTACGGCAATTACGGTTATGAAACTGAAATACTTGTCGCAAGCGTACGCCACCCGATGCATTTTGTTGAATCATGCATGCTTGGAGCGGATATTTGCACAATTCCATTTGGTGTTATTAAGCAGTTAATAAAACATCCGTTGACTGATCTGGGACTGGAAAAATTCTTAGCAGACTGGAAAAAGAACCAGGGTTAATTTTTTTCATAAGTGAAAATAAAAGATATTATCAAACTTGTTGAAAAAGATGGTTGGTTTGTTGTCAGGATTTAAGGAAGTCACAGGCAGTTTCATCACAATAATAAAAAAGGAACTGTGACAATTGCCGGAAAACCAAGTGTTGAAATGAACCCATAAACATTGAATAGTATTCTAAAACAAGCAGGCTTAAAATGACAATGAAGTATCTTTACATTATAGAGCAGGGTAAAAACAATTACAGTGTCTTTGTACCTGATCTTCCGCGATGTGCAGCCGCTGCTAAAACAAAAGCTGAAACGGAAAAATTAATTAAAGTGGCAATTGAATTTCATATTGAAGGAATGTTGCTTAATGGTGAAAAAATTCCGGTTCCTTCTGCAATGAAATCCGGGTATTTTAAATTTAAGCCTGCCATTAAGTCTAATTCAAAGAATAAACAATTAAGAAAGAGAGTTACAGCGTAACATTGGCTAAACAAACAGCATTTTACGATCTTCATAAAGCATACAATGCTAAAATAGTGGATTTTGCCGGCTTTGAAATGCCCGTACAATATGATGGGATTATCGCCGAGCATATGGCAGTACGTAATTCAGTTGGTGTATTTGATGTTTCTCATATGGGTGAGTTTTTTGTGAAAGGGAAAGATTCTCTTGCTTTCATCCAAAAATGCACTACAAACGATGTATCAAAGCTAACAAAAGGTAAGATCCAGTATTCAGCTATGTGTTACGAAGATGGCGGAGTAGTTGATGATCTGCTTGTATACTGTTTTGGTGACTATTACATGCTTGTAGTTAATGCATCGAATATTGAAAAGGATTTCAATTGGCTCGCTTCAAACAAAACCGGATTTGAAGTTGAACTTACTAACCATAGTGACGAGTATTCATTGCTTGCTGTGCAGGGTAAAAATGCCATTGCCACACTTAAGAAACTTACTGATACCGATCTTGAGGCAATGAAATATTATACCTTTACAGAGGGAAAAATCGCAGGTGTTGATTCAATTATTTCAAGGACAGGATATACCGGGGAAGCTGTTGGTTTTGAATTGTATATTCCATCAGATAAAGCCACTTCTGAGAAGATCTGGAAGGAAATTTTCTCGGCCGGGGAAGAGTTTAATATTAAGCCAATTGGCCTCGGGGCGCGGGATACTTTAAGGCTTGAAGCTGGTTATTGTTTATATGGGAATGATATAGATAAAACCACAAACACAATAGAAGCAGGCCTTGGCTGGATAACTAAGCCAAAAAAAGGTGATTTTAACGGAAAATCTAAGGTTGATTCAGAGCTTCAAAACGGCTCAACAAGGAAACTTGCAGGATTTATTGTCAGCGGCAGGCTTGCAGCAAGGCATGGTTATGAAATTTACAATGAGAGTTCAAAAATAGGGCACGTTACCAGCGGAAGCATCTCACCCTGTTTAAATAAAAATATCGGGCTTGGTTATATTGAAACTAAATATTCAGTGCCCGGCACAAGAATTAAAATTAAAGTACGCAACGATTTTATTGATGCAGAGGTCGTAAAAATACCATTTGTAGGAAAGGATTAAACAAGTTAACAGTTAATGGAAATATTAAATCACAATGAAATGGAAGTAAAACCCCTTAAGATAAGCTTGTATTTTGCGCATAATTATGTTGATTCAGAGCTTGTTTTAAAAGATAAGAACGTAGTAGTAATTGATGTTTTAAGAACATCAACAACAATGGCCACCGGGCTTTCAAACGGTGCGAAGGAAATTATTCCTACCGATAGTATTGCATCTGCAGGAATGATCGGCAGGAATTCACTCGGACAATCCCTCCTTTGCGGTGAAAAACACGGCAAAATAATCCAGGGATTTAATCTGGGCAATTCTATAAAGGAATACAGCGAAGAAAATGTTAAAGGCAAAATACTTGTATTCCACAGTACGAACGGGACACCTTCACTTATCAAATCGAAGTTTGCGCATAACTGTGTAGTGCTTGGTTTTGTTAATATGGAGCGCGTTGTACAATACCTTCATGAGCTTAATGAAGATTTCATCATATTGTGCGCAGGTAAAGACGGAGAATTTTCTCTTGAAGATACTGTTTGCGCGGGAATGCTTGTAAGCAGGATCAAAAAAATGGCCGGCAGGGGTAAATATACTCTGACCGATTCATCTCGCGGAGCTTCAAAGCTTTATTCAGCCTATAAGAACGATATCCTGAAGATGCTGCATGATTCAGAGCATGGCAAATATCTCGTTTCACTCGGATTTGAAGATGATCTGGTGGAGTGTTCACAGGTTGATAAATATAACATACTGCCCGTTCTAAGAAGCGGTGTAATTAAATCTATCGAAGCATTTGCTTCTGACCCTAAACTTACAATGAAAAAAGTTTCTCAAAAAAACGCAAGTTAACATAAATTGCATGGGGAAAGAGAAAAGATTTTATTCATTAATTACAATTTAAAGGGTACCTCACTATCAGCAGGATGAAGGATAAAAAGGCCCCCTCCAGAAGAGAAGGCAGGGGCGGCTCACAGGGTTCTTCAAGGAAATTTGAAGAGGGCTTGCCCATATCCAATAAAAAGCAAATACTTGGTTTTTTCCTCATTCTATTCAGTGTTTTAATTATCCTCAGCATTATTTCCTTTTCAGCAGCTGATGAAACAAGGCTTGAATCCATCAGCATTACCGAACTTTTCAAAAAAGAGAACCAGACCTCAAATTTTACAACTTCAAACTGGCTTGGCATAATTGGCGTAGCAATATCAGGTTTTTTTGTACGCGGGGCTTTCGGTTATTTCTCTCTGGTTATCCCGGCATTGCTTATTATCTTTGGCGTTCAGATGATGCGCAAACGCAGCCTGCTTAGCCTGCTTCAGCTTTCGGTTTACCTTCTTTTCCTGATGATATTTACTTCAGCTTTATTCGGAATGTTCAGAACATCACTTGGTGCAGATAAAATTTCATATGCGTTTGTTGGCACAAGCGGCGAATATTTCTCGTCGATATTCTATTTATTGTTGGGGTCGCTGGGCAGTTATGTACTGCTGTTTGGTTTGGTCGCTGCATTTTCATTTTTACTTGTTGATAGAGATGTGGCAAAATCATTTGCCAGGCTTAAGATGCTGTTTGAATCCTTCCGTGATAAGTTCCGCGCTTCAATGGAAGAAATGAAGGAAAAACGCGAAGAAGAAAAGAGCCGCGATACTAACCGTGAGATGGTACGCAATGAGCGTGAAAAGATATTAAAAACAAAGAAATCAGGGAAGCTGCAGGAAGAATTTGTTGAAGAAGAACATCTTATCAAGGATACAAAGATAAACCGCCCTGTTGATAATGAAATGATAGTCGAGGAAAAAGCTAAAGTTAAAGCAGAAAAGAATAAAATTACTCCTCCTGATAATGCCGATGCAGAAATTGGTAATCCGTTGGACGCAGTTATCACACCGCTTAAGATCTCCAATAAACGTCCGGAAATTGGTGATGTAATTCCCGAGGATGTTAAGGAAGAGGAAACAGTTTTCCCCGTTGAAACACTCGAAGATTACAAGCTCCCCACTCTCGACCTTCTTGAAGAACCGCTTAAAGAAGAGCTTGATGTTATATCAGATCAGGAACTTAAAGAAAACGGAAGGCTTCTCCAGGCAAAACTGCTGAATTTTGGCGTAAAAATAGAAAAGGTAATTGCTACTCCGGGGCCGGTTGTTACATTATACGAGCTTGTGCCGGCTGAGGATGTTAAGTTAAGCAGGATTGAAAGCCTGCAGGATGATATTGCGCTTGCAATGAAGGCAAGAGGTATCAGGATGATAATCCCAATACCAGGCAAAGGTACTGTTGGTGTTGAAATACCAAACCATAAAGCTGAAACTGTAAAGATAAGAAGCATAGTCGGTTCAAAGAAATTTGCGGAGTCAACTATGACGCTTCCAATTGCGCTGGGTAAAACTATATCAGGTGATGTATATGTTGATGACCTTACAAAAATGCCTCATCTTTTAGTAGCAGGCTCAACAGGCTCAGGTAAGAGTGTTGGTATAAATACTATCATTACCAGTCTATTATACAAAATGCACCCTACTGATCTGAAGTTTATTCTGATTGACCCGAAAAAAATTGAGCTGAATCTTTATGAAAAACTAAAGAACCACTACCTTGCATTTTCAAAGGATTACAGCGAGAGGATAATAACGGTTCCGCAGAACGCAGTGCTTGCGCTCAAAGGCCTGGAAATAGAAATGGAAAAGCGCTATGAACGGCTTGCAAATGCAACTGTAAGGAATGTAGCCGACTATAACAAAAAGTTCAAAGAGGGCAGGTTAAAAGATGATGAGAATATAAAGCATGGCAAAATGCCTTATATCATTGTTATAATTGATGAACTTGCTGACCTTATGATAACTGCATCAAAAGAAGTTGAAGAACCTATTGCAAGGCTTGCCCAGCTTGCCAGAGCAGTTGGTATCCATTTAATATTAGCCACACAAAGGCCCAGTGTTGATGTCATAACCGGTGTTATCAAAGCGAACTTCCCTGCGAGGATAGCATTTCTTGTAAATTCAAAAGTTGATTCACGTACAATTCTTGATATGAACGGTGCAGAACAGCTGCTTGGCAAAGGTGATATGCTTTATACTCCTCCCGGAGCAGGTAAGCCTATCAGGATCCAGAGCCCGTTTATAAGCGGTGAGGAAGTTGAAAAAGTTGCTGAATTTGTTGGCGCGCAAAAGGGTTTTTCAAGAAATTATGAGATACCATCGATTAACCAGAAGAAAAAGAAAACGTACGATGAAACATATGATAGAGATGAGCTTTTTGAAGAAGCAGCGAGGGTTATAGTGCGTTACCAGCAGGGTTCGGTATCATTGCTCCAAAGGAAATTGAAAATTGGTTATGCGCGTGCGGCAAGAATTGTAGATGAGCTTGAAAATGCAAATGTTGTGGGCCCCTTTGACGGCTCAAAGGCACGTGAGGTCCTTGTCGAAACAGAAGCTCAGCTTGACCAGTTAATTTAGATACAGAAAATTTTTAAGGCATATAAAAGCAACCTTTTGAGCCCTTAAAACATCTAATAATAATATATATTCGCAGTTTTTACCAACTATAGATCTAGAAAAATAATCTTTTTAACAAATGAAATTAAGGTTCACCACATTCTTTGCCCTCGTAATCTTATGTTTTACCACCGTTTATTCACAGCAGGGTACTATTAGAGGAAAAGTAAGCGATCTTAAAAGTTTAGCCGCGCTGGATGCTGATGTTAAACTATTTTCCCAAAACGACAGCATTTTGGTTAAGGGTACGAAATGTGATACAAGCGGCAATTTCCTTCTGGAAAATATTAATGCAGGTGAGTATAAACTGGAAATAAGTCTGGTTGAATATGCGATTCTTACAATTGAGAAAATAAACTTAATTTCCGGAAGTACTTTAACTCTTGATACAATTAAGCTCAAGAAGCAAAATATTTCAACTGATGAAATACTTGTCGAAGAAGATAAAGGGCTTATTCAGTTCAGCGCAGATAAAAAGATATTCAATGTAAGTGAATCAGAGCTTTCAAAAGGCGGTACTGCTATTGATGTTCTAAAGAAAGTTCCGATGGTTGATGTTGATATAAACGATAATGTAAGCCTTCGCGGCAGCCAGAATGTTAAAATACTCATTGACGATAAGCCCTCGCGCTTTGTCAGCTTAAAACAAATCCCTGCCGATGCAATCGAGCGTGTTGAACTGATCACAAATCCACCAGCAAAATATGAATCAGAAGGCGTAACCGGACTTATTAATATTGTAATGAAAAAATCCAATAAAGTTGGATTTACAGGCAGTCTCAACGCGGGAAGCAATTATACACAAAAGCTTGCCGGCTGGGGCGGTTTGGATCTTAACTTAAAGAAAAGGCCGTGGACATATTTCACTAATTTATATACAGGCACATGGCAGAATAAATTTTCTTCTTCAGGTACTACGGAGTATTTTTCGCCGGTTTCTACACTCAAAGCGGATGGCTCAGGCAGAAACCATGGCTACTGGGTCTGGGGACAGGGAGGCATTGAGCACGAGTTTGAAGAAGGCAAAACGGCAGGCCTTGAGCTGAGCATTGCAACCGGGGAGTGGTTCAACAACGATTTTTCGACCAGCAATGATTTTAATTCAGCAGGAATTTTAAGTTCATTTTATACTAATGATAACAAAAGGAATGGCTTATGGCAGAACTTAACTGCCAGCCTTTATTTCAATGATAAAATGGGAACCGAAGGCAGAGAGCTCTCAGGTGATTTCACTCTTAGCCGTAACAGGAACGGTAATGAATTTGGATTCGTAAAGAAAGACTACGATTCACTGAGTGTTCCATTAACTAACTTACCCCTTGACCAGCGTGACACAACAAATGCCCGGTCATACAATCTGAATGCCCAGCTTGACTACACTCACCCGCTTTCTAAAGTTTCCAAGCTTGAGTCTGGCTATAAAGGTACATTCAGGCAGAATGATAATAACTTTGGTTCAGATACGTTAGACTATTCAACCAATAATTACAATATCAACGAAAGTATTTCAAATCATTTTAAGCTAAACGAATATATTAATGCAGCTTATCTTATGTTTTCCAGCTCAATAAAAGATTTTAGCTATAAATTTGGTTTAAGATTTGAACAGACGAATACAAAGGGTGAGCTTGTAACAACATCTGAAACATTTAAGCAGAATTATTTTGATATCTTCCCTACGGTTAATCTTTCTCAGAAAATCGGCAAGGGACACCAGGTACAATTAAGTTACAGCAGGAGAATTACACGTCCCAATATCTGGCGCTTGAATCCATTTGTGAATAAATATAACTCAAGGTTCATTTACAAAGGTAACCCGGAACTCAAGCCTGAATACACCGATTCATATGAGTTAAGCCTTATGTTTTACACACCGGTTATTACGGTTACTCCTCTGGCATTTTACAGAAAGAATCATGATGTGATATCAAACTATAGCTATTTAATAGATAGCAATGTTTCGCTTACTACTTACAGAAATGCGGCCGGTTCAAAAGCATATGGTATGGATCTATTGTTAAGCTCAAGAGCTTTAAGCTGGGTAAACCTGAATGCAACTTTTAGCTTTTATAACACAAAATTCGATTCAGACCCGGCTTTAACATCATATGCAGGCGAAGATGGCTTTTCATGGAAGGGTAATGTAAGGGCAAGTTTTACATTGAAATATTTCAATCTCGAGTTGTTCTACAATTACACCGGCAAAAAAATAAATGTGCAGGGCAGCGATATCCCGAATCAAAGCTTTGATGTTTCTGTAAGCAAAACTTTATTGAATGATAAACTCACACTAAGCTTTAGGGTTAGCGATCTGTTTGATACATCACAATGGGGACAGGATATTAATGCCGCGAACTATAAGTCAACGATCAGAAACGACTGGAGCTCAAGAAATTTCGGGCTGAATCTTTCGTTCAGGTTCGGGAATACTGATGAGTATTACATGAAAAACAAGAAAACCAAGCAGAATACCAACGAAGGTTCAGACTCTCAGGATAGCAACCAGGGAAGATAGATCTATATGATTTGTTAGTTTAAAAAGGAGAAAATAATTACTTTTCTCCTTTTTTTGTGGAATGTCGGAACCATTTTCACTGTTTATTACATTAAATAAGTGTAAATTTGTATAATTATAAAATTCATGGAGCAAAAATGACCAAATTAATTCTGGCGAAATTCTTAATTTTAGCCATTTTCTTAGCAAATTCATCAGTTTTCTCGCAGGATGATATTACCGCACAGGAAGTTATCCAGAATGTACAAAATGCCTACAAGGATATCACCGATGCTAAAGCCTCATTTTCTCAGACAGTTAAGTTCAATAAATCAAAAGCACAGTCTTCATCAGGAACCCTGTACATCAAAAAAGAGAACAAATACAGGATTGAGACCAGCTCACAAACAATTGTTACCGATGGCAGTACATCTTGGTCATATACACCAAGCAAAAAACAGGTGGTAATAGATTATTACAAAGAAACCGGCAATACATTTTCGCCAAATAAATACCTTTTCCAGTATCCTGAAAACTTTTACAGTGATCTTACAGGTACTGAAAAAATGAACGGTAATGATGTATACGTTCTATCACTTAAACCAAGAGAGAGCGGTTATGTAAAATCAGCAAAGCTTTGGGTTGGGAAAGATGATTGGATAATAAAGAAGATATATATACTGACTGATGAATCATCTTCAACTTATTCGATTAAAAATATTCAGACAAATATTGGAGTCAGTAATTCTAAATTCACATTTACACCCCCGGAGGGTGTGGAAGTAATTGATATGAGATAAAAAAGTTGAGCCGAGGCAGGAAACTTAATATCGTTATCAGCACCTTGCTGCTGGCATTATTCCTTTACCTGGCATTCAGGAATGTGAACCTGCATGAGCTGCTCAACATTCTTAAAACCACAAATTACCTTTATGTCTTTATCGGGATAGCAATCGGGGTTTTTGGCGGCTCGGCCATAAGGGCTGTTCGCTGGGGAGTACTTATGGAACCTATAAAAAAGGATATTTCATTTAAAAACCTGTTCGCAACTACAATTATAGGTTACATGATGAATAATCTCTTCCCGCGCTCAGGTGAAGTTGTAAGGCCATATATGCTTGGTAAACGCGAAAACATATCCCGAGCCTCTGCGTTTGCAACAATTATTGTTGAAAGGATCATTGATACTGTAATGTTCCTTATAATGTTTGCAGTTGCACTTATTTACTTTAAGGACAAAATAACAACAGCTATTCCTTCAATTGGTTCAGCTGTGATAATTCTTTCTGCGGCCATATTTTTGATGCTTGTATGGATTCTATTTATGCTGATTAAACCTGTTAAGAGCCTTAAGATCGTGAAATTCTTCACAAAATTTCTTCCTGCAAAGCTGCATGAAAAAGTTGATAATATTTTTGATTCCCTTCTCACCGGCTTTGAAGTTCTTAAGAAACCATCGCTGTTCTTCAGAATAACTCTATACTCGATTTTATTATGGATAACCTATCTTGTTAGCACTTATATCCCTTTTTATTCTTTTAATATACTTACTTCCGGTGAAGGTACATCATTAATCAAGGGCTTATGGGATGCGAATTTACTGCTTGTGCTCATAAATGTTGCAATGTTCATTCCCTCACCGGCAGCAACGGGTCCATACCACTATATCTGCAAAGTTACCCTTGTTAATATGTTCATGGTAAGTGAACCTGCTGCGCTGGGTTACGGCACAGCTACACATGCAATGAGCTTTGTACTGTTTCTGATTGCGGGTCTTTTCTATTTTATTAAATACAACTATAAATTTTCTGATATTAAGCAAGAAAGCGCTGCCTAGAAATAAATTATGAAACTTGGAATAATTGGTACCGGTTATGTTGGTTTGGTCTCTGGGGTTTGTTTTGCCGAGAACGGCAATAATGTACTTTGCATGGATGTTGATGCGAAGAAAATAGAACGTATTAAAAAGGGTGACCCGGTAATATATGAACCGGGACTTGAAGAACTGCTTGAAAAAAACATTGCAGAAGGAAGGGTTGAGTTCACCACAAGCCTAAAGGATGTTGTCCAGAATAGTGATGTAATATTTCTTTGTCTGCCAACACCCCCATTGGAAGATGGTTCAGTTGATATGAGAAGGGTACTTGAAGTAGCCGGTAATATGGCGAAATACATAAATGGATATAAAGTTATTGTAAGTAAAAGTACTGTTCCAATTGGAACATGTGATAAGTTAAAAAATTGATCGCCTCAAAAACTAAAAAGAAGTTTGATGTAGTATCTAACCCGGAATTCCTGAAAGAAGGCGCGGCAGTAACTGACTTCATGTCCCCGGATAGAGTTGTAGTTGGAACCAAAAGCAAAAAGGCTGCTGATATAATGAAGGAGCTTTACAGCAGTTTTATGCGTGTTACCGAGCGGTTTATTTTAATGGATGAACGCTCCAGTGAGCTTACTAAATACGCAGCAAACTCAATGCTCGCACTCAGAATTTCGTTTATGAATGAGCTTGCCAACCTGAGCGGTATAGTTAAGGCTGATATTAATATGATACGCACCGGTATAGGCTCTGACCCCCGGATAGGCTCAAGTTTCCTCTTTCCCGGCGTTGGCTACGGAGGAAGCTGTTTTCCGAAAGATGTAAAGGGACTTCTGAATACTTCCAGGGAACATGGCTATGATTTCAGGATATTAAAGACAATTGATGAAATTAACGAAAAGCAAAAGCTAGTCCTTGTTGATAAAATTCTAAAACATCATAAAAATAATATCAAAGGTAAAACGTTTACTGTCTGGGGTTTATCATACAAGCCGAGGACAGATGATCTTAGAGAAGCTCCTGCCCTGACTATTATTGAGAAACTTCTTGAGTATGGTGCGAAAGTTAATGCTTACGATCCTGTTGCCAATGAGAATTTTAAGCTTTTATATGGAAAAAAATTCAGGCAGGTGAAGATTTTTAAAGATAATTATTCGGCTCTTAAAAACTCAGAAGGGCTTATTCTTGTAACTGAGTGGAATGAATTCCGTAAGCTGAATATTGACAGAATGAAAAGTCTTATGAAACATAAGGTAATTTTTGATGGCAGAAATATCTATAATCCGAAGTTCATAAAGCAAAATGGATTCAAATATTATGGTATTGGGTTCTAAGCATATATTGAAATAAATATGTTAATCCCGATTATTTCTTTGTATTCGGGATTTTTTATAATTTTGAAATTTTCCAGTTGGTTTTTGCGTTATAATAAGTATGAAAAATATGAATAAATTACTGGTATTTATGCTGTTTGTTCCAGTTTTTTCATTTGCCCAACAAAGGGATGAAAAGATTGTAAAAGGAATTGACCATGTGTATAAACTTGAATTTGATTCTTCCAATACAATATTCCAGGATCTTGTAAATTCCGATCCTAGAGATCCCACCGGCTATTTCTTTCAGGCTATGGCTGAATGGTGGAAAATTTACCTCAATAAGGATGACCGCATTAATGATGATAACTACCTTGCCAAGGTTGATAGATGCATCAAAGTATGCGAAGAAAGGCTTGATGAGAACGAAAACAATGATTGGGCTACTTTTCTATTGGGCGGAGTTATAGGTTACCGCGGATTTATGAATGTAATGCGTGACAACTGGCTCAAAGCAATTGATGACGGTAAACAGGGACTTAACCTGATTCAAAAAAGCTATGAACTTAATCCTTCAAATAAGGACGCGATACTGGGGCTCGGCATTTACAACTATGCTGTTGATTACGTTGTAGAGCGATACCCATTCTTAAAAGCTGTTCTGTTTTTCTTCCCCAAAGGGAATAAAGAGCTTGGCCTCACTCAATTAAGAGATTGCGCTGATAACGGTAAGTATTCAAAAACCGAGGCAACTGTTACTCTGGCATATATCCATCTTTCATACGAAAAAAATTACCCTGAAGCCTTTAAGTATGCAATGAAGCTGAATGCTTCTTATCCAAATAATCCGGTGTTTGAAAGGTTTCTTGGTAAATGCTATGTAGGATTAAATAATATAACTGAAGCTGTCAATCTATATAAAGCAATGCTTGTAAAAGCAGATAGCAGCATGCCTTATTACAGCAATAATTACATCCGAAGGGAAGCAAATTATTATCTTGGTGTATGTCTTTCAAGAACAGGGAATCAGGATGAAGCATTGAAGTACTATGAAACTACAATTAACATCTGCAAAGAAATTGATAAAGAGGGTGAAGAATCACCCTACTATGTATTTTCTCTGCTTGATACCGGTGTAATATATGAACAAAAAGGAAACAAACCCGAAGCGATCAAATATTATGATAGGGTTCTGAGTATGAGAGATGTTGAGAACTCAAAAGAAACTGCGCAAAGATTTAAAGATAATGCCCTGAAGTAATTATCAGGGCATTTCACGATTTTATTTATCTATTCTATTCTATTCTATTCTATTATATTAAAAGATGTAACGTTGTATAATTCTTTGTAATCTGCATAGCCGATTGTCTGACCAAGCATATTTGTAACAGGTTGGTTCTTAAAAGTATAAAACTTTTTCATCTGCCCATATTTAGAATAATAGTCATAAAAAATATAATCGCTGTTATTAGACCATATGCGCTGAGTTTTCATACAGCTTATTACTGCCGTATCCAAATGATAATTTTCAAATCCAATATATTTTTTTGAAATAATATTTGACCCAAAATTAAAAATAGTCCACTCGGTATTTCTGAGCATCGGGTATTTAAGAGTAACCACTACCGGACTTAAAACAATAAATGTATCCTGCGCTGATGAAACGTCAAAACCATTGGTTAAGAAGCTGCTCAGACCTGCAAATGAATCAAAGTATCTTCCTTCGGCAGAGATCTTATATTGTTGACCAATTCTGAAAGGAAATGATGGTGTTGCGCTGCCCCTGTATCCATAGCATACCATTGAATTTATGCTATTGGTATAATAATATCTGCTTGCAAGTGTATCTGTTCCTGTGACTGTTCTGTCAAAAATAACCCTTACCGTTCCACCAATCGGGATATTTGTATCATACATTATTTCATTGTACCCATATCCTGTTACAGGGTAGTTGCTGAAATAATGTGCAATCGAATCGGGCCTGACATTTTCTACAGAGCGGGTTATAGAATAATTCCAGTAAGAACCGGTTGTGAACGGGTACATAAAGTCCGAAGTATCTACCGGTTCAGGCGGGTTTGAATTGTTATTTACAACATTATCTTTTCCACATGAGGAAATTAATAATACTGTAAAAACCATGAGTATGAAGGACGATAAAAAGTAAGTGAGTGTTTTGCGCATTTCTTATTTTAAGATTAAAGGGTTGTTACAGAAGTAACAACCCCGGAATAAATTCTTACGGAATAATAAGTTCCTGCCCGACCTGTATTTTATTCGGGTCCGAAAGCTGGTCTGTATTGGCATTGTATATATCCATATATTTTCCTGCATCGCCGTAATACTCTTTTGCAATTTTGCTCAGTGTATCACCTGATTGTACAACGTATGTGCGCTCAGTTTTGCCTGCACCACCGGCTCCGCCTTCTGCACCTGCTCCGCCTGCTGCTCCTTCTTCTTCGTTGAACATTTTTGTTTTCTCCTTATTAAATTTTTTAATATTAATTAAATATATATCCCAAATTCACTCTGTGTGTGCTGCCTACTTTGCCTAAGGAATTAAGTGAGTAATCAAAAACATATTTATCCGCAAACCTCATACCAAGTCCGGTTGAAAAGCCTGAAATACCAAGCGATGTACCCAGCTTCATATCCTGGCGGCTTTCGTTATCATAGCCTAGCCTTGCTGAAACATTATCGCTGAAAATAAATTCAGCGCCTATTGAAAATGCCTTTAAATGCTGAACAAATTTTTCGCGGCTTTCGTTTAGTTTGGCAAATGTTACATTAAGCCTGACCGGTGTATGCTCAAGCCTCTTTGAGACACCAACTCTTATATCAAGCGGAAGCTTTTCCTTCGCGCTTATGTATGAGCTTAATTGAGCCCCTAGATTATTAACCCCGAAGCTTAATGAAAGCTGTGATGAAGGGATGTGGTACTGCAGCCCAAAATCAACTGCGAATGCCGATGATTTATATTCTGCAATTCCTGAGTAAATATATTTTAACGTAATGCCGTAATTTACTTTTTCGTAAATAAAGTTACCGTAACCGACCGATATCATCAGATCATTTGCAGCAAATTTTTCACCTGTTTCAACACCATTTTCATCGGCGCGGTCAAATGAACCATAATCAAAATATTTTACTCCAATTCCAAACCAGCCAATATCTTTATACTTCTGCGCATATGCAAGCGTACCGAAGTTCATATCAAGCAGGTACTTTCCAAAACCCGCTGATACTTTACTTTTTGTGATCGTGCTTAAGCTTGCAGGGTTGTAGAACATCGCATTCGGGTCATCGGTATAGGTATCAAATGCGCCGGCAAGAGATGATGCTTTTGCGCCGGGATCTACACGAAGGAAATCAAACGCAGGAATTTCTGTCTGTGAAAATACATTCCCTGAAATAAAAGGAACAAATAATAAGGCCCCAAAAATGAGTTTTTTAAGCATTTTTACAGTGTTTTTGATTTAATTAAAAATTAAAGCTTAGTTAGTAGATTTTTTCGGGGTTTTTCCGGTTTATTTGACTATAATATCTCAAATTTATCGTATTTCTTTTTAAAGTCAAGCCATTCAACTTTGCAGGTATTTACCTTTGCCCCCTGCGGCCCCGAGCCCGCTTTTTCAATCAGGGCATCAAGGAATTCTTTCCTGCCCTCGGCTATAATTTCAACCTCACCCGTAAATAGATTTTTTGCGTAACCCGCCAGATCAAGATCTGCAGCAATCCGGGATATGAAATACCTGTAGCCAACGCCCTGCACACGCCCGGATACTATTATTTTAACCGATGAGAATTGAATATAGTTCATGTTTACCAGACGCAATTTATCAATAAAGTTTGTAAATATCCATTTAGCATGCCTGTCCAGACGATAAATGAATTTTCCTTCAACATACGCTGGACATTGATTTTAGAGTGTTTTCGGCAAAAAAAAGCGGCTGTCCGGCGATAAAACGAACAGTCGGGAGATATATCAAACAGTCCAGCGTATAATCGAACACTCCGTCTAATTTTTTTGTTATAAAAAGTGATATTTGCTATTTGTAAAGATAACAGTTTATATGCAGTAAGCATATTATTTAATATAATATATGTCAATTGCATTTGCAAGGGAGAAATTGAGATAAAAACTTATCCGATGACAGGCATTAGAAATCAGGAAATTGATATTGATAAATAACGAAGTTATTTTATCACCTTGTTTTCCCGGCTCGTTTTTGAGCTAAGGTTGGTTAAGTAAAGGATTTCTTTCATGGATTCAAACCTTAACAAAAAAGCGGAGGTATAAAAACCACCGCTTTTTTTGCTACGGATTGTTTATAAATTATTTGATCAATATCATTTTCTTTGTATCTGTTATATCCCCCGCTGAAATTTTGTAAAAATATATCCCCGAAGAAAAATTATCTAAATTCAATATTTCAGTGTAATAACCTGCTTCTTCATTTCCGTTAACGATCTCTTTTACCAACTCTCCAATTGAATTATATAAAACAAGTTTTACAAAACTTCTTTTCGGCAATGCATAAGTAATCACAGTTGTTGAATTAAAGGGATTTGGATAGTTTTGAAACAGCTTATACTCAACAGGCATTTCATTTGTGTTATTCAGTATTCCTATCAACTGGTCATATTTTACAACTGCTAAATCTAACCCTGTTCCAATACCCCAGCTTTCGCCGCCAACGTAAAGCGTATTATTACTGCCCATTATTACAGAGCCTGCTCCATCTCCGCCATTGGCAGGACCATTATATCTTACCACCCATTTTTGAACACCTGATGCATTGTATTTAATAGTTGTATAATCATCGCTTGACCCTGAGCCAACACTGGCGCCTGTTACATAACAATTACCTGATGTATCCAGGCAGATTGAGAATGATTCGTCATAATCATTTGCCGGTCCATCATATCTTTTGGTCCAGAGAGTATCTCCCTGTAAATTGTATTTAATAGTAACATAATCACTATTCACACCACCTACCCCACTATATCCTGTTATATAAACATTGCTTGAAACATCAATTGCAACTGCATTTGCAATATCGGTAAAATTATCTGGTCCATTGAAATATCTTTGCCAAAGTGTATTACCGTCATTTGTGAATCTTACTGTATAATAATCACCGTAGCTGCTTGGGGTAAATACTATTGCACCTGTCACTGCTCCATTTCCGGAGCTATCAACAGCTATACTGTAAGGTGTATTTGTATATCCAGTATTATATATGTTTGACCACAACTGGGTTCCGCTTGAATTATATTTAATAACCATGCTCATCCAATTTGTCAATTGGACTGACCCACCAATATAAATATTATTAAAACTATCTATATCTAAACAGTAAGATGAGCTATTATTGCCACCTGTAAATTTCATTATCCATACTGTATCTCCTACAGGGTTATATTTTATCGTAATTGCACGAAGAACGGTTCCATTATTAGTTCCACCTGTAATGTAAACATTATCTGCATTGTCAATTTTAATTGCATAAGCGGATTCTGTTCCACCGCTATCATATATTTTAGCCCATACAGTATTTCCATTGACATCGTACTTAATTGTTATAATGTCATAGGGTCCGGTATTCAAACCCGTAAAACCTGTAACATATACATTCCCAGAGTTATCAACAGCAATTGCCTTACCCAATTCATTTGATCCTGGCCCGCCGGAATTATATGTTCTTGACCAAACTATTTGACCCGCATTATTAATTTTTGCAGTAATAATATCGTTCCCGGTGGTTGAATCAGTATTCCAGCCGGTTACGTAAGAATTTCCCAATTTGTCAACTGCCATGCCTTCAAAACGGTCATTTATGGAATGCGGTGAATTGTACCTTGCAACCCACTGCTCGGTTGGCTGCTGGGCAAAGCAATTAGCAATTAACAATGAATAATGAGCAATGCATAATATGAAAATAATCTTTTTCATTTTTTAAAAATAAATTTTGTAATCTGCAATTAGCTATTGTAAATATTAAATATTCAAAAAATACTGCTGATAATTACAATGAATATATAATTAAACTGCAATATATTATCTACTTTAATGAACTAATACTTTAAAGTATTATACTAAATTTCTGTTAAAAAAAATACTTGATAATTCTATCGAGAGGGTCTTCCCGGGTGAACAAAGAAACCAATATGCCGATAAGGAAGCCCATTTAAGTTTGTTTATTAGTTAAACAAATATAATATTAATATTTTCTTAAAAACTATGACCCTTATCATAATGTTTAATGATAGTTACGGAAAAAACTGCACTGTTCAATAAAGCCATTAATAAAATTCCTTATTCATATTTCAGGATATTCATACTACGTGTATCAGTGAGTTTACTCATTGTACTATTTATTATATACCGCTTACAATTTCTTTAGCAAGCAGGCGCTAATAATATTTACCCCCGTTGTTGGTGTTGCTCGACTTACTCTGCTTCAGCAGAGGAAGTTCACCAACAACGGGGGTTGAATCCCTGAATCTACCTTTTTATCTTTCCCTTAAAATACTCATACGTTTCTGAGAACAATATACCAACAACCATTATTCCACCGCCTAAGAACTGCCAGGGTGAAAAATGTTCGTTAATGGTTATGATAGCAAGCATTACCGCCGCAGGCTGCTCCCATGTATAAATAATACTTGCGCGTATTGGAGTGGTATCCTTCTGGTATTTGTTAAGCAATATAGTTGTAACAAATGTTGCAAGGATCCCCATATACAGAAGAGAAAGAATTTCATTTTGGGTAAATTTGATTTCGGAAAAATCCTCGAATAGAAGCCCCATACCGCCTGCAGCAAAGACCACAAACCATAACTGTAAAAATATAAGTGTAGTTATATCAAATTTATTCGTGTAAACATCAACGTATATAATATAGAAAGCCCATGCAAATGCGCAGGAGAGCGTTATAAGGTCACCGATATTTAAGCCATTAACATCCGGCTGGGTCAGCAGGTAAAGTCCGGCAAGAACAATTACGACACCTATCCAGTTTTCGATGTGCACTTTCTTCTTAACAACCGCATACTGCGCAAACGGTACTATTAGAATTGTTATCCCGGTAATAAGAGCGCTGTTTGAAGCTGTTGTATACACCAAACCAACGGTCTGTGCCCCGAAGCCAAGCATCTGGAAAAAACCGAGAAGCAAGCCGGCTTTTATTATTCCGGGAGCGGTAAAGTCCAGCTTCCTGAAAAAAATAAGTGAAAATAATACAGCGCCTATTAAAAACCTTACCCCAACAAAGTAAAAAGGGGGAATTGATGCCATTGAAATTTTTACAATGGGGAAAGTCCCGGCCCAAATGGTAGCTGTTAGGAATAAAAGCAGCTCGGCTCTATATCTCTTCACACTATCGGTTATGGATAAAGTTTTTCAAGTAATTGCGGCAAGTAAGGGATGCTTTGCCTGTAAATTATCAGCAGTGAAAATATGAACCAAGCGAACACATCAAGTATTATGGGTATATCTTTGGTAACAATGGAGGTAGGAGATTCACCGAGATTCTTCTGGTGCATTAAATACATGTAGCGGAATATTCCGTATATAACGAATGGTGTGGTATAAATAAGCTTTTCTGTGCCGAATGTTGCCACTGTGCGCTCAGATACGGTATACAAAGCATAAGATATGATAGTGCCTGCCGCGGCGATCGTGTTTATTTCGTCGGCAAACTCAACGGAATACTCCTTCAGCACTTTGCGCTGTTTATCAATGTTTTCTTTGTTCACTATTTGCGAAAGCTCGCTTCTGCGTTTTGATATTGCAAGAAATAGAGAGATAAAAATGGTGGTAAGTATCATCCAGCTTGAAACTGTTACTCCGATAGCTGCTGCGCCGCCCAGTACCCTTAACATGAAGCCGAAAGATATAAAGAATACATCCAGCAGAACAATTGATTTTACTTTCAGGGAATACAGCAGGTTTGTAATAAGATACAGTACAATTACGAAAGCGAAAATAGTTTTCTGAAAGAACAAGCCTCCGATTATTATTATAACAAGTACAACAAGGAAAATCATTGCCTGTTTAACACTAATTTCCCCTGAAGCAATTGGCCTGTATTTTTTCTTCGGATGCGCGCGGTCACTATCGACATCCATTATATCATTTATAATATAAACCGCGCTTGATGCAAGCGAGAAAATTATGAATGCGGCTAATGCGGGAATAAGATACTCAATCTGGAATATATGGCGCGAAAATAAAAGCGGGGCAAAAACGAAGAAGTTTTTGATCCATTGTTTGGGGCGAATAAGCTTAAAAAGGTGAATTATCATTTAGTAAATGTTTATCAATTCTGTTTTATTTTTTTTCAGATCAGTTAAGGGAAATTTTATCCCAATTAATTTTATATACAAACATTTCAATTCCGCCGCATATTGTGTTTTTTTCAAGCCTTTGGGAATAAACCTGCGTAAACGCTCCGCTGTAATTTGCCATAATGTATTCAAACCAATCCGGGTAGATTATTATGTAATTCACTCCCTTTGCTTTTAAAAATTTAAACAGCTCATTTGTACCTGCCTCATAACTCATCTTCTGGAATTTGAATACCTCAGGGGTAACAAGTCCAGCCATATCAACTACATATTTCTTCGTTTTGAATGTAATAATGCCAATATCGTTCATTCCGAAAGCTTTTTCTTCAGGGAGGTTCTTAATCAGCCAGTCAGCAATTTTGCCCTGCTGGTCGTTGATATTTTCAACATTCCACCCCAGCACACCGGCAAACAAAAACCCGCTATTTAATGACGCGATGAGAATAAGCGCAATTGATATCTTCCTGATGAGGACATATTTTCCCGGTTTTGATTGCAGGTAATACTCATGTGCCTTACGCAATATATAAATAGCAATTATGTTAATAAATGGAATTAGCGGGATTAAATACCTGCCATGATGCCGCCAGTTTGGAGCAACAAAAGATGATACCAAAGGCAGCAGGATCACCCAAAGGTTTATCAAAAGGAAGTTCCTCTCAACCTTACGCTTAACTAGGGTATATATAAAGTAACCGATTGAGGTTAGCCATAACAGGAATGTAAAGAAATTATCTTTTACAAATATCTTCCCTGATTCAAGTATAAAAACAAAGTTAGGCATATACTTAGCTGCTCCGACCTGTCCTTCGTATGTGTTGGGTAAAAATCCTCCTGTATGTATATATGAAAATACCGGATATGGAAGAAGTAAGATGACAAATACTGTGCCGCTTAAGAGAAGTTTACCGATATTTTGTCTGAAACTATCCTTAATCATAAAAAGAGATGTTAGATAATATATTCCGGCAAGTAAATATGTTTCGGGTCTTGTATTGGCAGCAATCCCCAGCAGGAGCCCGTTAATAATAAAGATTTTCCCAGAGGCAATTTCTTTTAAATGATTCTGAAATATTAGAATACACAGCAGGGTGAAAAGCGTTATCTCCATTCCCGAGAGCGATGACCATAATAATCGCCCGGCAAACATTGTAAGCAAAGTTATCAATAATGAATAGATTCCGTCGAAACCAAGCCTAATACATAACTTATAGAGCTGTATTAACGCGAGAAGAAAAAATATTGAGCTTGCAAGCAGAGCATAGGGGAGTATCATACTTTGTGAGAAATAAAACGGAACACTAAGTATTATAACCCATAAAGGTGATGTTGTGCCCGGGGTCGGTTCACCGGGGTTATATTGATAAAAGAAACCATGCGCAAAGTTTTCTGCGAAGCGGAAGTGTATCCATACGTCATCCAGTGGCACGCCGAAACTGCCGCCGGCAATGGTATACTCTGTGATTAAATAAGCAGCCTGGATACACACATAAAGGATAATTATAGTTAAAATGTTCTTATCGGTATTTTTGAACAATTTATTTTTGTTTAGAATAAATTTCGATAAAATCTTCTAAACTTAATTGAAGATCTTCTCTTATGATCTTTCTCAACAATCCTTTAGGAATTTCATTGCTTGAATGAATTGGAATTGTTGTTACTCTTCCATCTTTGTGATGTAATCTTATATGCGAACCTTTTTGTCTTGTTTGAAAAAAGCCAATGCCTTAAATCAGCTTTAGTAATTCCTTTCCTGAAACAACAGGAAGTTTAGGCATTATATTCTACTTCCATCTCTCTGAATCCGACAAATTTATTAATTTCTTCGGGAGTAGTTTCTTCCAGGCATAGGTCAATCGCTTCTCTGATGTTTGTTAAAGCTTCATCAATTGTTTTGCCGTAAGAATGACATCCATTAAACGATGGACAGCTAATAATAAATACACCGTCTTCATCTTCTTCAATAACCAGTGGGAGATGTAAATTTTTCATATTGTTTTATATTAAAAAATAGCCTGTTCTTCGTAAACGCCGAAGGGTTCTTTTAAAGCAATACACATTTCACCCAGTGTTACGTGATTCCTGGCGCAGTCAAGTATCCTTGGCATCAGGTTAGTACCATCGTTTGCGGATTGTATCATTGCAGCCAGTGATTCTTTGACCTTATCGTTATTTCTTGATGCTTTCATTTCCTTTATTCTTGCGACCTGAACTCTTTCAACTTCTTTTGAAATTTTCAAAATCGGAATATCAATTGTCTCATCTTCTTCAATAAATTCATTTACGCCTACAATTATCTTTTCCTTCTTGTCAAGCTCTAACTGGTAGTGATATGCGGCATCAGCAATTTCTTTCTGGAAAAATCCCGCTTCAATAGAAGCAATTACGCCGCCTAAGGCATCGATCTTTTCGAAATATCTCTCAGCCATGTCTTCCATTTTCTTTGTCAATGCTTCAACGTAATAGCTGCCGCCAAGCGGATCAACGGTATTAATCACACCATGCTCATACCCGATTATCTGCTGTGTCCGTAGTGCAATTTTAACAGCCTTATCAGAAGGCAGCGCAAGTGTTTCATCCATCGAATTTGTATGAAGGCTCTGTGTTCCGCCGAGTACTGCTGCAAGCGCTTCAATGGCTGTTCTTACAATATTGTTTTCCGGCTGCTGTGCTGTTAATGAGCATCCTGCTGTCTGTGTGTGGAAGCGAAGGGTCCATGATTTTGGATTTTTAGCCCCGTATTTATCGCGCATTCTCTTGGCGTATATTTTTCTTGCTGCGCGGAACTTTGCAATTTCCTCAAAGAAATCAAGGTGTGAATTGAAAAAGAAGGATATCCTCGGCGCAAATGAATCAACATCCATGCCGCGCTCTATACAAGCTTCAATGTAAGCAAAACCATCTGCCAATGTGAAGGCAAGCTCCTGAGCAGCAGTCGAGCCAGCTTCGCGGATATGATAACCGCTTACCGAAACAGGATTGAACTTGGGAACGTTATCTTTGCAGTACTCTATCATATCAACAATTATTCTCATCGAAGGCTCCGGGTGATAAATGAATTCCTTCTGTGCAATGTATTCTTTCAAAATATCATTCTGCATTGTTCCTTGTAATTTGTCAAATGGAATGCCCTGTTCTTCAGCAACTCCCAAATAAAAAGCAAGCATCATTGCAGCAGGTGAATTAATTGTCATTGATGTAGAAACCTTATCAAGCGGAATGCCGTTAAACAATACTTTCATATCGTCAAGTGATGATATCGCTACACCGCATATACCAACTTCGCCTTCGGCCAGCTCGTCGTCGGAATCCCACCCCATAAGTGTTGGCATATCAAACGCTGTCGATAGACCCGTTTGCCCGTGGGTAAGCAAATACTTAAAGCGCTCATTGGTATCTTCGGGTGAACCGAATCCCGCAAACTGCCGCATTGTCCATAACTTACCGCGGTATAGATTATGATGAATTCCGCGTGTGTAAGGAAACTCACCCGGGAAACCGATCTCTTTATCATAATCAATATTCTCAATATCTTCGGGCGTATACACCAGCTCAACTTCTTCGCCGCTCAGCGATGTGAATTTCATATCTGTTGATGGCAGAGCCTCAGCAGTTTCGAGCCACTCTTTTTTTGAGGTACTTTTGTTAGTTAAAGGACTTGCCTTTTTGCCGTTTTGGATGGACATATTTTACTAATTTTATTTTTTCTTAAGAACTGCAAAAATAATGATTTTTATCGTACTATTCTATTGCTAAATATTACGCAAATCAAAATATCAAAATGTAAAATTCCCATTTTTTGCTAATTGTGCATACAATTTTTAATCTTTTAACTTAATTTGAATTTAGTTAATATTAAGAAATTAAGTGAAATTTGCTGAAAAATACTGAAATTATCATTTTAAAAATCCTAATAAATACGAAAAGGAACAAAAGTTTATGATGCGGAAATTTTTTGAAGGCCTGAATAATAATATTTGTTCACTAAGGAAGAATCAGATATATAAACCAAATTCCAAAGTAGCTAAAGCCAACATAGGATGTGGTGTGACCATCACCGAAGGTTGGCTTAATGTAGATGCCACTCCTCATGCAATGATAGCTAAATGGCCGAAATTCTTATTAAAACAATTGTATAAAATATCAAATGTTTCTGCTGATGACTGGCATTTAACCTTTGATGAATATTTTGGAATTTTAAGAAATAATGTTTTTATTCATCACAGGATAGAGAATGGTATGCCATTTCCTGATAATTCCTTAGATTTTGTTTATACTTCGCATATGGTTGAACATTTGTATAAGGAAACTACAAAGAAGTTTCTGAAAGAAGTTTTTCGTACTTTAAAGCCTAACGGGATCATAAGAATTTCTATCCCTGATCTTGAATATGCTTTTAAACAGTATCAATTGGGTAACACCGAAGAATGCCTGAGATTATTTTTCGTTCCAACTCATTTTAATGAGCTGTTCCAGCATCATTATCTTTATGATTTTAATCTGTTAAAGAAATTTCTGAATGAAGCGGGTTTCGAAAAGGTGACACGCTTTGAGTATCAAAAAGGAGATGTGCCTGATGCTGAAAAACTTGATGTACATCCGAATGAATCGCTTTATGTCGAGGCGCAAAAAATCTGATTTATAGAGAAATTGGGATTTGAATCTTTGAAGTAACTGTCGCCATTTTTTTTCTTGTAATTTTATCATTACTTACAATTATACAATCTTTCAAATCATATACGGTTTTTACTTTTTGACTAATTTTGTTCAATATGCAAAAAACTGCTTCAGAAAATATTACAGCAACCGCACTTACTCCAGGGGAAATTGAGCGTTACAGCCGGCATTTGGTTATTCCCGAAGTTGGTGTTGAAGGGCAGTTGAAGCTTAAATCAGCAAAGGTGCTTATACTTGGCGCAGGCGGACTAGGCTCGCCGATTGGAATGTATTTAGCAGCAGCAGGCATAGGCAAGCTGGGGATTGTGGATTTTGATGAGCTTAGCTATTCAAATCTGCAAAGGCAGGTATTGTATTCAACTAACGATGTGGGGCATCTGAAAACGGAGCTTGCAAAACAAAGGTTAAATGAGATCAATCCAAATATAGAAATTACTGTTTATAACGAAAGACTCACAAGCGATAATGCTTTTGATATATTAAAAGGTTACGATGTAATAGCAGATGGTACCGATAATTTTGCAACTAGGTATTTAATTAACGATGCATGCGTAATGCTTGGCAAACCATTTGTGTATGGCAGTATTCTAAGGTTTGAAGGGCAGGTTTCTTTCTTTGATGCAAAAACAGGCCCATGCTACCGGTGTTTGTATCCCGAACCGCCTGCGCCGGGCGAAGTGCCTGATTGCGCAGAAGGCGGTGTGCTTGGAGTATTGCCCGGTATTATTGGCTCAATTCAGGCAGCCGAAGTGATAAAGTATATCCTTGGCAAGGGGGCTACACTTAAAGGCAGATTGCTTTTGGTCGACGCTCTCAAAATGGAGTTTAAGCAGGTGAAGTTTTCGAAGGATGACAGCTGCCCTGTATGCTCAGCTAAACCAAGTATTACAACTCTGATAGATTACGATGCATTCTGTAATAACACAAATAATGAAAATCATATAAATAATACTAAAGGGGATAAAATGTCAGATCACTCTGAATGGGAAATTACCGTTGAGGAATATAAAGCAAGGCTTGATAAGGGCGAAACGCCATACCTGCTTGATATTAGAGAGCCTTTTGAAAAAGAGGTTGCAAATATCGGGGGGTACCTTATTCCTATGAGCGAACTGCCCCAAAGGCTTAGTGAGCTTCCTGAAGATAAAGATAAGGAGATCATCGTTTATTGCAGGACAGGTAACAGGAGCCATCATGTAACTAAATATCTTATAGATGAAGCAGGTTATACCAATGTTAAAAATCTTCTTGGCGGCATCCACGCCTGGCACGATTTAATTGACCCGGAAGTTAAAAAATATTAAGAATGGAAACTGCTGAAGTTACAAAAAACAAACTAAACATTCCGCCTCTTGAGCTTGAAGAAGAAATTTTATCTTTAAAGAAGAAGCTGAATGCTGTAATCCTCGCGCATTATTACCAGGAATCAGAAATTCAGGATCTTGCTGATCATATTGGTGACTCACTCGAGCTTTCGCGGCGCGCCCGCTCAACCGAAGCAGATGTAATTGTATTTGCAGGGGTGCATTTTATGGCTGAGACTGCCAAAATACTTAATCCACAAAAAAAAGTTCTACTGCCTGACTTAAATGCAGGTTGTTCACTTGCTGAAGGATGCCCTGCACCGATGTTCAAAAAATTCCGTGAAGAACATCCCGAACATCTGGTGATCAGCTACATAAACTGTTCAGCGGCCGTCAAGGCGTTAAGCGATATTATCTGTACATCATCAAATGCTGTGAAGATAGTAGAACAATTACCCCGAGAACAGAAAATAATTTTTGCTCCTGATAAAAATCTGGGGCGGTATATCATAAAGAAAACAGGGCGGGATATGCTGCTTTGGCAGGGAAGTTGTATTGTACATGAGACTTTTAGCGATAAGAAAATAATTGGACTTAAGACAGAATATCCCAATGCATTGCTAATAGCGCACCCCGAATGCGAGGAACCTATTTTAAACAGGGCAGATTTTGTTGGCTCAACCAGCGCACTGTTAAAATTCACTATCGAAAATCCCGCAAATGAATTTATAGTCGCAACCGAGGAAGGCATTATTTACCAGATGCAGAAAGCATCACCCGGCAAAAAATTTATACCTGCCCCGCCTAATGCAAATTGCGCATGCAATGAGTGTCCATACATGAAACTAAATACCCTTGAAAAATTATATTTGTGTATGAAGGATGGCGCGCCTGAAATTACGCTTGATGAAGAAATAAGACTGAAGGCTCTTAAGCCTATAGAGAGAATGCTCGAGATGAGCTGAGAATAAGATTATGCAATTAACCCAATTTAAGCGAAACCCGGATAACAGTTCATTCCATATTTCATTTGATGATGGCCTTGAATCAGACTTATCGGCTGAGAAGCTAAGGAATAACTGCCCCTGTGCTGAGTGCAGCGGAGAGGAAGTACTGTTATATAAATTTAGTTCACAAAACAAGAAAGAACTTACCGAAAGCTCATTTCTGCTTGAAAAAGCCGAAATTGTTGGTAATTACGCAATTCAATTATACTGGAAAGACGGGCACAATACGGGCCTCTATAACTGGGATTTCTTAAGAGAACTGGGACTGCGGTAAACAGTTAACCAGGAAAGGTTAATTTGTAAACAACAAATGTTATTGTAAATTTATCCATTATACATTATTATATGCTAAATTAAGTTCACAAAATGAAAAATAAATATACAGTTTTTATTTCGGGATTATTATTTGTATCGGTCATATTATTTTATTTTCTAATCGGTAATTTCAGAACGAAAGAAATTTACCTGGATGGAATAAGTCCTTCACAAAATGAAAGCAAGACTGAATATAATAAAAAGGAAAAAGAAGAAGAAAACGGACCATCTGATGCACTGGAGTCGTTTCAATTCATGAGCCAGCTCAGGGCTTTCCCTGAAATTGATATTCCCCAGGATAAATTCTATTCAGCTTTTGAGTATTCCAAAACAATTCAGAATTTTGACAGAAACTCAGATTCACCTTCACAATGGACATCAATTGGCCCAAATAATATAGGCGGCAGGAGTTTATGTATTGAATTCAGCCCTGTAGATACTGCTACATTATATATGGGTTCAGCTTCAGGCGGCTTGTGGAAATCAATAACCGGCGGCCTTGGCGCAAATGCATGGACTTATGTAGAAACCGGCTACCCTTCACTTGCTGTTAGCTCAATTGCAATTGATTCTGCGAATCCAAATGTAATGTACATTGGTACAGGTGAAAATTACGGTTACCAGTATTCACTCAACGGACTTGACGTCCGCGTAACAAGAGGGATGTACGGAATTGGAATTTTGAAGACTACAAACGGGGGCACCACGTGGAGTAAAGCTCTTGACTGGTCTTATAATAACCAACGGGGCGTGTGGAAAGTTATATTAAATCCGAAGAACAGGAACACAGTGTACGCAGCAACAAGCGAAGGCGTTTGGAAATCTATTAACGCAGGCGCAACATGGTTCCAAATGCTTAATTACCAGATGGCAATGGATATGGAAATTAATCCTGTTGATACAACTGTTCTTTATGTTTCTATTGGTAACTTAACAAACAATGTGCCCAATGCAAATGTGGGGATATACAAATCCACAAATGCAGGTACATCATGGACGAAGCTAACCGGCGGTTTGCCCGCAAACTGGACAGGGAAAACAACTATTGAGCTTTATAAAGGTGACCCCAATTTTGTTTACGCAAGCGTTGCCAATGATCTTACATATGTTGGGTATTACACAAGTACCAACGCAGGCACAAACTGGACACTTAAAACAACGGGCGTAGGTACAGGCAACCAGGGCTGGTATAACAATGCGCACATGGTAAAAGCAAATGATCCGAACCAGATAATTATTGGTACAATTGACCTTGTAAAATCTATTAATGGCGGTACATCGTTCACAACTAAATCAGACTGGTCAGCGTGGAATACCGGCGCTACACCACCGGGTCAGCCGGAGAGTTCTTCAAGTAATTTTGCGCATGCTGATCATCATTATTTTGCGTCAAATCCCAGGGATCCGAATAAAATATACTGCATAACTGATGGCGGCCTTTACCGCTCAAATGATTTTGGCGAAACTTATTATTCCTGCAACGGCGGATATGTTACAACACAATTTTATAATGGTTTTTCCAACTCAATGCAGGATTCAATTTTCTGCATCGGCGGGCTGCAGGATAACCGTTCAACTTTTTACCAGGGAACAACTGCATGGTATAAAACATTTGTAGGTGACGGCATGTGGTGCGCAGTAAACGCGCAAAATGATAATACCTGTTACACGGAATATACTTATGGCGATATAAACAGGTCCAATAACCGCGGCGTAAGCTGGTCTGATATTTCTCCGCCGGGATCGGGAAATGACGTGAATTACTGCTTTGCTGCTCCGTTTATTGCATGCAGGTCAAACTCAAATACGATGTATGCCGGTGGGTTGAATTTATATAAGTCGGTTGTTGGCGGCGGTTCATGGACAAATCTTGGTTCATTGGGAGCAAAAGCTCTATCAATGGATGCTTCTGCAACCTCAACAGATACTGTTTATATAGGAACAGTACCGGTAACAAACGGGCAGAACGCGCGAATTTACAGGCTGACAGGAAATACTTTGACTGATGTATCCAACGGACAGATTCCAAACCGTTACCCGACAGAAATTCATGTTAACCCCAATAATTCTCAGGATGTGTATGCGGTGTTCGGGGGATTCGGAACAGGACACGTTTTCCGCACAACTAACGGCGGTACTGCATGGCAGGATATTTCAGGCAACTTACCGGATATACCGCATCATGCAGTTGTAATTGATCCGCAGTTTCCGCAGAATATTTATGTTGGCAATGATCTGGGTGTTTATGTCTCCACCAACAGCGGCGCAAACTGGTTTACCTTCTCGACCGGAATGCCGTATGCACTGGTGTTTGATCTCACAATTGTCTACCCCAGCCGCAACATAAGGGCAACAACACATGGTAATGGTGTATATGAGCGTGACCTTATCCAAAACCCCGTTGGAATAACGCCAATTGGCACTGAAATACCAAAGGAGTTTTCGCTTTCGCAAAATTATCCAAATCCATTTAATCCAACAACAAAAATAAAGTTTGCTATAAGCGGAAAATCAGTAGCACAGACATTCCTGTCTGTGTATGATATATCCGGCAGGCTTGTTAAAACTTTACTTAACCAAAATCTTAAACCGGGAAGTTATGAATTAACTTTTGATGCATCTTCATTATCATCGGGAGCATATTTTTACAGGATAACAGCGGGTGATTTTGTTAACACAAAGAAAATGATCTTATTGAAGTAAGAGATGGGTGCTGAAAACAGGAAACCTGTCAGGTCGTAATGATCTGACAGGTTTTTTTATTTAAATTTGAATTTTTGGTCACTAATTCTGTTAGTTTTAGTTGTTGCAAATTGCTAAAAACTGTATTATTTTAAACAAACAACTTACTGGAATCCTTCTGTGAATATTTAATATATAATATGATTTCAAATTCTCGAAAAATTCTCGAAATTAATAAAATTCTGATAATTATTTTTGGTTTACTGTTAATTATTGGAAATTGCTTTAGCCAATCCATAACCTGGCAGAGAACATATGATGGTCGTGACCATGGTTCTGATGGAAGTTTTGGTGTTTGTAAAGCTGATGGTGATAATATTTATATAGCAGGAACTACAACGTTTTTACCAAATCGAAAATATATTTATATCTTAAAATTAAACCCGTTTGGTGATACAATATGGACTCGCGCTATAACTTTAGGGACTATTAGTGGCGAGACAGCAAATGCCATTGTTTCAAACAATGATGGAAGTTGCGTAATTACTGGGGATGCAGGTAACCCTTATTCAATAAAATTAGATCTAAATGGTAATATAATATGGAATAATATGTATGGTTCAGGTTTCAAACAATGTTATTGCATAATTAAAACTTCAGATGGAGGATATATTGCCTGTGGAAGAGATGCAGGTTGTTCAACCGATTGCGCCTATATACTGAAAATTGATTCTGTTGGTGGCTTACAATGGCAGCAAACTTACCCTGCAGGTTATTTCAAAGGTTTTTATTCTATTGTGGAAGCCAATGACTATAATGGTTACATAGCAGTTGGTTTTGATAAAGCGAATATAACTGATACAACCCGAGGATATATAGTAAAAATTAATTATTTGGGTGGTATAATCTGGGAAAAAAGATACTTAATTGAACAGAATAGTTATATTAATTGTATATCTAATTGCAATAGCGGATATCTTATAGCTGGCGGCACAGTTAATAATTCGCTTAATGTTATAAGATTGTTTTTTGGGAGATTAAATGAATTAGGCGATACAAGTAATATAAAAATATTTGAAACGAGCTCAAACGAATATTTTGCGGGTTTTAATATTATTAATGATAATAAATTTGTAATGGCGTCTAGTAAAGATTCAATTCTTGCATTGAACGGACATGTTTTTACGTTTGATTCTTTGGGTACTGTAATTTCAAGCAAAATGTATTTAACAGAAGATGTAATGAATTTAAGATATGCATTCCCTCTAACGAATGGAGATATAATTTTTGGAGGCAGTGTGGATTTTGATGCGGTTAGTACAAGAAATGACATCTATGTTTTAAGAACAGATAGTTTATTAAACGCTCCACCCCCTATTGGCATTAATCATCAAAATGTGAAGTTGCCTGTAAACTTTAAATTATATCAAAATTTCCCAAATCCATTTAACCCGGTAACAAATATTAAATATGATGTACCCAGCGATGTAAATGTTTCTATCAGGATATATGACATTTTAGGCAAGGAAGTATTTAACACAAACGAGTACAAAATAGCAGGAAGCTATGAAGTTCAGTTTGATGGTAATGATCATGCATCAGGGATGTATTATTATCAAATAACGGTCCGTCAAGCCGGATCTTCGACAGTTGAATATATTGATACGAAGAAGATGGTTTTGATTAAATAGCGAAATAATGAAATAACCACCCCTAACAAACAATCTTTCGATTGTTAGTTTACCCCAAAGTAATTCCGCTAAGCAGAAGTTCCGGACTGCAAAAAATTACTTGCATTTTTTTTTGCAGGGAGGGGAGCATAAACAAAATTCGCGTAATTCCTTACTTCGCTCCGCTCTTTAAGGCAAGCGTGGAATTCGTGGCTAAAACTTTTGATTTTATCTATTATATCTTCCGCTTTTAAATCTCCCGAATTTTCCGTAAATTTGTAATTCCTATAGACATAAAACCCAAAAAACCAAGCAAAAACAGCAATTTAGCAGGATTTTAGAAAAATTAATATATATATAAAGGAGCATTTTAAATAAAATGAAGAGAATCGGAATATTATTTGGGCAGGAAAATACTTTCCCCCAGGCGTTTATTGATAGAGTGAACCACAAAGCAAGGGAAATGAATGTTGAAATTATAGCTGAACCTGTCGTAATAGATAAAGTCATCCAGGGTGAGCCTATGAAATATCATGTTATTATAGACAGGATTTCGCAGGATGTACCGTTCTACCGCGCATATTTAAAAAATGCTGCATCAAGCGGAACAGCAGTTATCAACAATCCGTTTTGGTGGAGCGCTGATGAAAAATTCTTCAACAATGCTTTAATGACGAAAATTGGCGTGCCTGTTCCCAAGACCGTCATACTTCCTTCAAACCAGCTGCCAACTGATACAACACAGAATTCATTCAGGAATCTTTCTTTCCCATTAGATTGGGAAGGTATTTTCAGTTATATCGGATTCCCTGCATATTTTAAACCGCACTCAGGAGGCGGATGGAAGAGCGTTTACAAATGCAGTAACCCCGAGGAGCTGTTTAAGAATTACAATGAAACCGAACAGCTTGTTATGATGCTTCAGGAAGAAATAATATTTGATGAGTATTACCGCATTTACTGCCTCGATAGGCAGGATGTATGGGTAATGCCTTATGAACCAAGGAATCCGCACCACTTAAGATATTTAAAAGATACTAAAGTTGACCCCGAAAGAAACCGGATGCTTACCGAAGTTGTACTGAAGATAAACCGCGCATTGGGGTATGACTTCAATACTGTTGAGCTTGCATTGAGGGATGGTATTCCGTATGCAATTGATTTCTGCAATCCGGCCCCCGATGCAGATGTTAATTCAGTCGGAGAAGCTAACTTTGAGTGGATCGTTGAAGCTGCGGCAAATATGGCGATCAGAAGAGCGATGAACCACAGGGAAGGGCTGAATAATTTAACATGGGGTGATTTTGTTTATGCCTCTGCGAACAATGACCCGATAGTTGAAGGCGCATACGATAATTCAGTAAAAAAAAAGCCTGAAAATAAGTTAAGTACCAAAAAACCGGCAAAGAAAGCTAAAGAGAAGGTTTCTGAAGACGGCGATGAAGTAAAGACTGAGAAGAAATCTAAGAAAACTAAAGCAGCATAATTATAGACCTCACCCTTAACCACTCTTCAAAGGAGAGGGGAATGGATTCCCCGTTGTTGGTCTTGCTTGACTTGTTTTCCTGACTCGTTTCTGAGTTAAGTTGACCAACTATATTTTACAGAAAAAAATGAAGTATTTTCTAAGATAGAGATTCCCGCCTGCACTGGAATGTTCTTAAAAGGGAATGATGATGCTTTATATTGCTTTATTAATCTTTAATATTTAGATTGTGCTTCAACATTAAAAATATATGGAAAAGAACATATTTACGCTGGGTATCGAAGAAGAGTTCATGCTTGTTGACCCGGAAACAAGGGGACTTGTTTCGCACATGCAGCAGATAGTTGACTCAGGGAAAGTACTCTTAAAAGAGCAAATTAAGCCTGAAATGCACGCTTCTGTTGTTGAAGTCGGTACCAAAATATGCCGCGATATCCGCGAAGCTAGGGAAGAAGTTACGAGCCTCAGGTCAAGCCTTGCGACACTTGCAAAGGAAGCCGGATTCAGAATAGCGGCATCAGGCACGCACCCTTTTACACATTGGAATGAAGTTACAATTACCGATCACCCGCGTTACCATGAAATAGTAAAAGAAATGCAGGAAGCAGCGCGCGCAAACCTCATTTTTGGTCTGCACGTGCACGTTGGTTTGCCAAACCGCGAAACCGGAATACAGATAATGAATGCCGTAAGGTATTTTATACCCCATATATTTGCGCTATCAACAAACTCACCTTTCTGGCTTGGAAGAAATACAGGATTCAAATCATACCGCGTAAAAGTTTTTGATAAATTCCCGAGAACAGGAATTCCTGATTATTACGATACAGTTACTGAATTTGATAATTATGTAAATCTATTAATAAAGACCAATTGCATAGATAACGGAAAGAAGATCTGGTATGATATCAGGCTTCATCCGTATTTTAATACGCTTGAGTTCCGCATGTGCGATATCCCGATGCGTGTTGATGAAACCATCTGCCTTGCGGCATTAATGCAGGCAGTAGTAGTCAAGTTATACAAGCTCATGAGGCAGAATCTAGGTTTCAGGATATACCGCAGGGCGCTGATTAACGAAAATAAATGGCGCGCTGCAAGATATGGTACAGAGGGCAAACTCATAGATTTTGGCAAGCAGGAAGAAGTTGATTTTAAAATTCTTGCTATGGAGCTGATCTCGTTTATCAGCGATGTTGTTGATGATCTTGGGAGCTGGGATGAAGTTAACTATATCCTCAAAATGCTGCAGAACGGAACAGGCGCCGATAGGCAGCTTGCTAAATGGGACGGCACGACAGAGGGCCTGAAAACTGTGGTAGATTATATTATTGATGAAACACATCTTGGTTTAACTTAAGCAGCCGGAAATAAATAAAAATATTAATTAATCATATACTAATCATTTGATGAGTCACACAAATACTGTAATAGATTTTGATAAAGAGCTTTCCGAAGGAGCATATAACGCAATTGTCGTTTGCCTGAGATTAAAGCCTGAGGAAAGAATTACCATTATCACTGATAATGAATCCCTTGAAATTGCATCTTCGCTTGTTGCCGAAGTGAAGAAAGTTGGTTCCGAATACAGTCTGTTGGTAATAGAAGATTACTCACCCCGCCCGCTGAAGAATATGCCGCAGCCGATACTTGATGACCTTGCAAAAAGCCAGGTCAGCATATTCTGCGCAATTGCGCATACAGGTGAGCTTCGCTCAAGAATAGATATGACAGAAGTTGTTGACGCTCATAAAATTCGGCACGGACATATGGTAAACATCAACAGGCAGATAATGCTTGAAGGTATGCGCGCTGATTTCCTTAAAGTTGATGAGCTTTCGCAAAGGTTAATTGATAAGGCAAGGCAAGCAAAAACAATTACTGTAAAGTCAGAAGGCGGCACTGATATGGTTGGTGAATTTTCAAAATCGCTTAAATGGCTTAAGACGAGCGGCATAATTTCTGTAGAAAAATGGGGAAATCTTCCCGGCGGCGAAATTTTTACTTCACCTTACAATGTTAACGGTCTGTTTGTTGTTGATGGCGTGGTGGGAGATTATCTTTGCCAGAAATACGGCGACCTAAAAAAGACTCCACTTTCTATCTGGATAAAAGATTCACGTATTACAAAAATGGAGTGCAGTAACAAAGAATTGCTCGAAGAATTTACAGCCTATACTATGACCGATGAGAACAGTAACCGTGTTGGTGAGTTTGCAATAGGCACAAATATCGCATGCAAGCATGTTATCGGGCAGATATTACAGGATGAAAAACTTCCAACAATTCATATAGCATTCGGCCACCCCTATTCCGCTCATACAGGCGCCGACTGGCAGTCAACAACGCATATTGATTGCGTTAGTGTTGAGTGCAGTATCTGGCTTGATGATCAGCAGGTTATGGACAAAGGAAAATTTTTGATTTGAAATTTTTAGCGTAAATCTTTAAGAAAATATGTTCCTAAATTAAATCCAATTTAAAATGAAAAACTTTATTAATTCTTTTTTAATTATTCTTACTTTCATATTTTTCCTCTACGGATGTTCTGAAGAAGGACCATCAATACAGACAAATAACAACTCCACTAACCAGGTACCAAATAAACCTAAAAACCCGTTTCCTGCAGATAGCTCCGAAAATATTGATACCAATGTTGTTATGGTTCTTTCCTGGCAGTGTTCTGACCCGGATGTTACAGATACAGTAAAATATGATGTATATATAAGTAATGATCTTCCTGTTGGCGGAACTCCTATTGTAACTAATCTTTTAAATCCATCATACGGTTTGGGAATAGTAGCGCCGAGCACAAATTATTACTGGAAAGTAGTTGCAAGGGATAATCATGGTGCATCGAATACCAGTAATACATGGAGGTTTAAGACCCAAATCAGGCAATAGCATACTAATTTCCTGAATTATTAATTATTTTACCGCTAACGGCTTCACATTTTAGCATACACTGCAAATGAAAAAGAATATTCTCTGTTATTTATTAACATTAGCCCTCTTTTTCTTTTTATACGGGTGCGCAGATCAAAGCACATCCCATTCAAACAACAATACTAACAATAATCCATCTGTGCCAAAGAATCCGGCTCCAAGGGATAGCGCTTTAAATATTGACGACAGTTCTGCTGTCATACTTTCATGGGAAAGCACTGACCCGGATCTGAATGATACGGTGAAATTCGATCTTTACGCCGGGACCTCGCTTCCGCTGAGTGATATTCCGCTTGCGGCTAATTTCACAAACCCCACTTACGATATGGGGCTGCTTTTCGCAGGGGCAACTTATTACTGGAAAGTAACTGCAAAGGATAACCACGGCGCATCATCAACAGGAAATATATGGAGATTTACAATACGGACAAGGCCGCAATAATTAAACTGATATTTGGTACCTGAGATAAGAAAAAAATATAACGCAGAATTTACGCAGGAAAAGTATGAGGCATTTGTCAATGACCTGAATACTACTTATGATTTCCCGATCGAATTCAGGATCGCTGAGACCCCGATTTTTATCGGTAAGGAATTCAAGAATGAAATTCTGAATGCTGTTGAGGTTATTACTTCTTACCTGATGAGCCCGGAGTACCGGAAGATCTCAATGAACGCTATTCCAAAAGGGATGGAAGTACCCAATGACCCGGGTTACCCCGCAATGATGGCTATCGATTTTGCTATTTGTAAAGATGAGAACGGGATGCTCATACCAAAGTTGATTGAGCTGCAGGGATTTTCATCGCTTTTTTTCTATGAGCTTTTGCAGAACTATATGTTTCGAAAGCATTTTGAAATTGATGAGCGTTACGGCGGCCTGTTCAACATACATAAGCCCGATGAATATCTTGATATATTAAAGCGTGTTGTTATTGGTGACTCAAACCCCGAAAATGTTATCCTGCTTGAAATTGAGCCCGATAACCAAAAGACAAGGATAGATTTTGAATGCTGCAATACTTACATTGGAGTTAAACCCGTTTGCCTGACTGATATTACCAAAGAAGGCAAAAATCTTTTCTATTTAAATGACGGCAAAAAGACCCAAATTGAACGTATCTATAATAGAGTGATATTTGATGAGCTCGAAAGACGTAAAGATTTGCAATTTAATTTCAGTTTCCAGGATGAGTTAAATGTGACATGGGTACCGCATCCAAACTGGTTTTACCGTATCAGTAAATACTCACTTCCTTTCTTAAAAAATAAATACGTCCCTGAAACAAAGTTCCTGAGCGATATTGAAGAATATCCGGCTGACCTTGAAAATTACGTTCTGAAGCCGCTATTCAGCTTTGCGGGAGTTGGTGTTGTGTTTGATGTTACCAGGGAAATCCTTGACGGCATTACAGACCGCTCAAATTATATCCTGCAGAAAAAAATAAATTATGCGCCTGTGATTGAAACACCGGACCAGCCTGCAAAAGCAGAGTTAAGGCTATTGTTTGTCCATGATAAGGGTAAACCATATCTTGTCAATAATCTTGTAAGGCTCAGCAAAGGGAAAATGATGGGCGTTGATTTCAACAAGGAAAAAACCTGGGTTGGCAGCAGTTTGGCGTATTTTGAGCATTTGTAAAATTATATGATATTAGAAGATCAAACTTTTGTATTAAATTACTTTCCATTCCGTTCTTAACGTAATAATTAATTCGTTTGTCTCTTATATACAACAAATATACCTGCAACATCCTAGAATTATCAATTTGTTCTTTTTGTCTTGACACAAAAAGAACCAAAAAAGTCAAGGCTTATGAAAATTGCCTGAAATTATTTTCGCCTTACAGGAAAATAACTCCTCGCCTAAAGGCTCGTCAAACAAATTTTCCTGTGATTGTTCTGCTCAAATAATTTCCGGGCGGCAATTTTCATGAGGCCGTTTTTAAAAGGAAGACTAATTTATCAGACCCATATTTAGATTCTAATTCCTCATTTCTAATTCCTAATTGTTAATTGCTACACATTAACCCTAACCGCCTACACCCAAAATTTTTAAATTGTTTTTATAATGATTGATTGGTATTTTTGTGTTCCAAATTTTGCAAAAAATCAGATAATATGAGCCGTAATTTGAGAATCCTCGCATTTTTATTGGTTTTTCTGGGCTTTTTAGGCACTTCTTACAGCCAGTTACTTCCAAGTTTTGCATTTGCCGGCGGTGTTACTGCAGGCTGGCATTTTAATCCCGTAAAAAATCTAAATATTGAGCTTAAAAACGCAGGTTTTCCTGAAATGCCGGAAAATGGCTTTTTGGTGCTGGGCGGCGGCGGATTCATAGATTTCCCCAAAGGCGGCAATTTTTTCAGAATAGGAGGCTTTGGGAATGGATTTACTTCCAAACAAAGTAAACAGGTTAACGATACCCTTAAGAAAGATGTGAATTATTCGCTGGGCCAGGGCGGAGTAAGTTTTGAATACGTTATCCCTTTAAGCAAGATTTTTGATATTAGTTTCGGCTCGCAGTTTTCAACCGGCACACTAAAGCTTGAGCTTTACCAGTACGGCATAGATATAAACAGTTACAGCAATACATTTTCAGAGTTCTCATCAAACGGCTCATCGACAAATCTCTCCAAAATTTATAAATCACGTTTTTACACTGTTCAGCCACAGGTTGGCATTGGCATATTGCTTAAGAAATTCATGTATCTCAAGCTTGATTGCGGTTACCAGATAGGGGCGCAAAATACGTGGCGTGTGGATAATGACGTTGAAGTTAAGGACTTCCCAAAAGGGATTGATGCAAAGGGGTTTGTCATTAATGTTGGTTTGAACTTTGGATTATTTATAAGGGAATAATATTTGAAGAAATTATTGGTTACCGGCGGCGCCGGTTTTATTGGAACGAACTTTGTCTATTATATGACAGGCAAAGGTTACAGCGTTACAGTTCTAGATAAGTTAACATATGCAGGCGGAAAAGATAACCTTGAGCCGCTGATAAAAACAGGGAAAGTTAATTTCATTGCAGGGGATATCTGTGATGAAGAAGCAGTGAAAAAGTCACTTGATGGCGTTGATGCAGTAATACACTTTGCTGCTGAGAGCCACAATACGAGAAGTGAGACAGACCCGGATCTGTTCTACCGCACAAATGTTACAGGCACACAGGTAGTGTTAAAGGAATCCTTTACCGCAGGTGTAAAAAAATTCATACACATTTCTACCGATGAAGTATATGGCTCAATTGCTGACGGATATTTTGCTGAAGGCGATAAGCTTTTAGGCGATAGCCAGTCTACCTCGGCATATTCAAAATCAAAATCACAGGCTGATGACCTTGCAATGGAGTTCGGCAGGTCAAATCCAGTAATAGTTTTAAGGCCAACAAATAATTTCGGCCCGTGGCAGTACCCCGAAAAAGCGCTGCCGAGGTGGATATCAAACATCATTCTTGGAAGCAAGATCCCATTGTGGGGAGAAGGTTTGCAGGTAAGAGACTGGCTTTATGCACCCATAACTTCTGAATGCCTGGAGTTCCTTCTTGAAAAAGGTGAGGCAGGCAATGCATATAATGTTGCAGCAAACCACAACCCTGAAATTACAAACCGCCAGGCAGCTGAGTGGATCTGCGAATTATTGGGAGTAAGCAAAGATGAATGGATAGATTATATCCCTGACCCCAGACCTAACCATGATTTCCGCTATGCGCTGAATGTAGAAAAGATCACAAAGCTTGGATTTAAACCCAGGATAGAGCCGTTTAACCAGTTCAAAAGTACAGTTGAGTGGTATAAGCAGAATGAAGCATGGTGGAAGAAACGCAAAGAAGAAGCAGAAAGTATATATAAATAGTATCATGTAAATTTTTCCGGGGTAAATGCCGGGATTAAACCATCGAATTCAAATAATACAAACCAAAGGAAAATAATTTTATCTGTGAAGGAATAAAATTATTCCAAAAAAAGGAACGTGATTAATGAGTGAAGTATTAAGAGAAAAAATCAAACAAAAAAAAGCTAAAATTGGTATAATCGGACTGGGATATGTCGGTTTACCTCTTGCCATTGAGTTTGCAAGAAAAGGTTATTCGGTTCACGGTGTGGATCTGGACCAAAATAAGATAAAGCTTATTCAGCAGAAGAAGAATTACATTAAGGATGTTATTAATAAGGATTTTCTTTATGCTATAAACAATAATTATTTTACTGCATCATCAAATTACGAAAAAATTGGTGACCAGGAGATCATATTCATCTGCGTTCCAACACCAGTTACAGATAACAAGACCCCGGATATTTCATTTATTATGAATTCCGCTGAGGAGATATTTAAAAGACTTAAGAAACACTCACTGGTTGTGTTAAAGAGCACAACTTTCCCCGGAACCACTGAAGACCACGTTCAGAAGTTGTTTGAATCAAAAGGCTGGAAAGCGGGCAAGGATTTCTATCTCGCATTTTCACCTGAGCGCGTTGACCCGGGCAATAAGACCTATAATACCGGCAACACACCAATTGTTGTTGGCGGTGTATCCAAAAAATGTTCCGAATTATCTGTAATGATACTTCAGGAAGTTGCAACAAAAGTACATATGGTATCATCACCCAGGGTTGCAGAAATGGAAAAGCTGCTTGAAAATATTTTCAGAAGCGTTAACATTGCGCTGGTTAATGAAATGGCAAGGCTTTGCGACAGGATGGGTAATATAAATATATGGGAAGTTGTAGAAGCTGCATCAACCAAGCCGTTTGGCTACATGCCTTTTTATCCCGGACCCGGCATTGGCGGCCACTGTATTCAAATTGACCCGTACTATCTTGACTGGATCGCCAAGCAGTATGATTTCCATACAAAGTTTATCGAGCTTGCGGCGGAATCGAACGAGGAAATGCCTTTCTACGTACGTGACCTTGTAATGAGAGAAATTGCTAACCTGACTGTTAAAGCAAGCGAAGCAAACGTTCTGATACTTGGTACCACATTCAAACGTGATGTTGAAGATTCAAGGAATTCACCGGCAATTAAAGTAATTGAGCTTCTCCACAAAGAAGGCATTCAGAATATTAATTTCCATGACCCGTATATGAGGAATATCCGTTTAATGGATAAGATATTCCGTGTGCAGGAATTGAATGAGAAACTGCTTAAGGATGCCGATGTTACAATTATTATTACCGACCATACTACATATGATTATGAGTGGATTGTTGCGTTTTCCAAGCATATTGTTGATACCAGGAATGCTACAAAGAAAATAAAGACTAACAGGGAAAAAATAACTCTGCTTGGAGCAAATACTTTCAAGATCAGTTAATTCAATTCCCGCTAATTGAGCAGAAAAAAGAAGATAATTTCAGTCGTAGGGGCAAGGCCAAATTTTATGAAGCTTGCCCCTATTGAACGCGAATTAAGAAAACATAAAAACCTTTACACCCATTTAATAGTTCATACAGGGCAGCATTACGACCACAAACTCTCCAGTGTCTTCTTCAACGACCTTGAAATTCCCGCACCGGATATTTTCTTAGGGGCCGGCTCAGGTACCCACGCAGAGCAGACTGCAAAGATAATGACAGAGTTTGAAAAAGTGGTTGTGAAAGAAAAACCTGACCTTGTGATTGTGTTTGGTGATGTCAATTCCACAATTGCATGTACGCTGGTTTGCGCAAAAGTCAGTAACGGTATCGGGAACATTCCAGTGGCGCACGTTGAAGCGGGCCTGCGGAGCTTTGATAACACAATGCCTGAGGAAATAAACAGGATTGTTACAGATTCTCTCTCAGAGATACTTTTTATTACCGAGGCCGAAGGAGTCAAAAATCTGAGGAAAGAAGGCATACCCGCAAAAAAGATATTCCTGGTTGGCGATACTATGATCGATTCACTTGCTTACTTCAGAAAAAAAATTAACAGCTCAAATATCCTTCAGAAACTGGGATTAAAAAAAGAGAAATATATTCTTTCAACTATTCACAGGCCGGTTAATGTTGATAGCAAAGAATGCTTCTCGCGGATAATTTCAATTTTCGAAAAAGTTTCGGCTAAGGCACTTAGCTTTGACCCTGAAATAAAAATAGTACTTCCAATTCACCCGCGTACACTTAAGATGGCAGAACAGTTCAAACTAACCCGAAGAATAAAAGACATTAAAAATTTATTAACCATTGAGCCTGCCGGTTATACTGATTTTATCAAGCTTTTAACTGACTCTAAGCTGGTTATTACCGATTCCGGCGGTATTCAGGAAGAGGCAACTTTTTTGCGGATTCCCTGTTTAACATTAAGAGAATCATTTGAAAGGCCCGAGACGCTTAGAATAGGTACAAATACACTTTGCGGACTTGATGAAAAACTGGTTATTAAGAAAACCCGTGAAATTTTTACCGGGAAATACAAAGCAGGAAAAATCCCCGGTTTAATGGATGGGAAAGCCTCGAAAAGGATTGTAAAAGTAATAAAATCCCGCCTTTTCTGATTTTCGTAAATATCATATTATTGGATTTCCTATCTTTTAAAAAAGAATTAACTTTATATTCGTACTATATATGTACGGCATTAAGCTAATAAAAACATAGTTTTTGGGCGAAAAAAAGCACTATTTCTTTTCCGATGTTCATCTTGGATTCCTTTCTGATAGTGAAGAAAAAGCCAAGGAAAGGAAACTTGTCAGTTTCCTTGAAAGTATAAGAAATGACGCAGAAAAGATATATATTGTAGGCGATCTTTTTGATTGCTGGATTGAATACAGGCGCGCTGTGCCCAAGGGTTTTTACAGAACTTTGGCTAAGCTAAATGAGATAGTTGAACAGGGCATTGAAGTCAATTTCTTCTCAGGTAACCATGATTTCTGGCTGAATACTTATTTGAGGGATGATGTTGGGCTAAAACTTTACAGGGATTCGCTTGTTACAGAGCTGGACGGGAAGAAATTTTTTATCACACATGGTGACGGGCTTTCTAAGGGTGATACCGGTTATAAAATTATCAAGAAGATCCTCAGAAGCCCGGTAAACCAGTTTTTATATTCGCTTATTCACCCCGATATTGGCTTGTGGCTGGCACAGGGTTCATCAAAAAAATCAAGGCTGCATACTGATGACAGGCAAAGAGAGGATGAAACTTACAGCAGTGAGAAAGACCTCCAGGCGCACGGTTCAAGCGGTATGCGTGAGTTTGCATCAAAAAAAATAGGTGAAGGAATTGATTTTGTTGTTATGGGTCACATTCACAAACCGCAGTACATTGAGCTTAAAGAAAACCAAAGAACGGGATTTTATATAACGCTTGGTGACTGGATCAGAAATTGTACTTACGGTGTTTATTCAAACGGAAATTTTGAGCTGAAGAAGTTCGGATAATGTAAATTAAAGGTTTTTAGAATTATTAATGTTTGACGGAAAAAAGAAAAAAGACGCAAAAAATATAGAACGCGAAGAATATTTTAATAACCGCGATTACAGGCGCAAGATGATGAAAAAGAAGAAAAGTTCATCGACGCGCAAGCTTAGCGTATTCGCGTTTGTACTGATAATTATTGCTGTAGTGGCAATTGCTTACGGAGGATATCTATTTAAAGGTTTGCCTCCTCTTTCAAGCCTCGAAAATCCCAAGACAGACCTTGCAACAAAAATTTATTCTGAAGATGGCGAGTTAATTGACCAGCTATTTATTGAAAACAGGACCATTGTTTCAATAGACGCAATTCCGAAGGATCTCATAAATGCGCTCATTGCCACAGAGGACAGGAAATTCTATAAACACTGGGGGATTGACGCTGATAGAATTGTAAAGGCAATGTTCAAAAACCTGATGAGTTTTTCTATCAAAGAAGGCGCAAGCACAATTACTCAGCAGCTGGCAAGGAACCTTTACCGCGATGAAATAGGTAATGCGGTTTCCATGACAAGAAAGATGCGTGAGGCAATTACCGCAATACAGATAGAAAAGACCTATACAAAAGAAGAAATTATGCTTCTCTATCTTAACCAGGTATATTTTGGCAGGGGAGCCTATGGCGTTGAAGCTGCCGCAAAAACATTTTTCGATAAATCAGTAAGTGATCTAACACTTGATGAATGCGCTACACTGGTTGGAATGGTTAAAAATCCTTCCGGTTATTATGACCCCATCGAGCATCCTGAGAACTGTATGGATAGAAGAAATATTGTTCTGAACAACATGCAGGAAGAAAGCTATATTACCAAAGAAGTTTACGGACTTGCAAAGAATGATCCAATTAAAGCGCAGCCCAGGACCATACAAAAACAAACAATGGGTCTTGGCGGACAGTTCAGTGAATATGTAAGACAGGTTCTGGAGAAGAAAGCTGAGAAATACGGATTCAATATTTACCGCGATGGCTTGATAGTAACAACATCACTTAACAGCAGAATGCAGCAGCATGCAGTTGATGCGGTTAACAACCAGCTGAAGGATTTTCAGAAGTCATTTAACTCAACATGGAACTGGAAGGGCAATCGCCAGCTTTTAAACGATGCACTTGATAAATATATTAAGCAAAGCGATGAGTATAAAAAAGCGAAAACAGATGCCGACAGGCAGAAAATATATAACAAGCTTAAGCAGGATAACGATTTTGTTGAAAAGGTAAAAGAACGTGAAATAGCGGTACAGGTGGGTTTTGTTTGTATAGATCCCAAGACCGGCGAAATAAAAGCAATGGTAGGTCAGAATCCAAACTTCCCCTTCAAATACGGCCTGAACCATGTTACACAGATAAAACGGCAGCCGGGTTCTTCGTTCAAAGCGTTTGTTTATACTACTGCTATTGAAAACGGCTATTCACCTGCCTACACAATTTCAAATGATCCGCTGAGTGTTGTTATCGGCGGCCGGACGTGGTCACCCAAGGGCGGCGGTACAGGAGGTATGGTATCATTGCGTGATGGTATAACGCACTCAATTAACATTGTAGCCGTTAGAACAGCTATGGAGCTTGCGCCTATTGACCAGGTTATTAAGCTTGCTCATAAAAT
>JBDTNV010000006.1:0-51470 GCA_039933555.1 Ignavibacteria bacterium | reverse complement strand
GTAATGAAATTAAACGGCCAAAGCTGACCGTGATGAGTGTGGCCGCTCAATTGAAGATCAATCCCGTTTTTTTCTGCCTCTTCAAGGTGTGCGGGTTGATGATCCATTAATATAACAGGAAGAGTCATGTCAACTCCATCCAATAATATATTCAGAGGTTTCCTTAATATACCGGCAAAACCTTTTGAAGCTCTATCTTCCCTCCCTACAATATAGAATGAATCATCGATTAATACTGTTTTATCCCTTAATTCAGCAATTCCATGCTCAACGAGATAGTTACACGCTGCTTCTGCACCGCCAATGTATTCATGATTGCCCGTTATGGCATAGACCCCGTAATTTGCCTTTAGAGTTCTTAACAGCTCACCTGCATTTTGTTTTATTACCGGGCCAATATCTTCATCAACAACATCTCCGGGCAGAAGTATTATATCGGGCTCAGTGGAATTAATTTTTTTGACAATTTTCCTCAATCTCCTGCTGTTGATTATCGTTCCTAAGTGAATATCCGAAGCCATTGCAATTTTAAGGGTTTTTAGTTTATCTGCTTTTTTATCAATTTCAATTCTGAGTTTCTTTATTACAGGACTAATCGCATTCAGGTAACCAAGAGCCACAATAAGTATGACAGCAAAATTAACCAGTAAAAAGAAAATTAGCTTGTATTCATTGCCATAAAATGCGGGGGGCAAAAATCCAAAAATTAAATTAAATAACCTGATAATATCAATTAAGATACTGAACATTAAATAATAAACCATTGCGGCCAGCCAAAAGGAACCAACCCATACGAAAAATGCTGAAAGAGGATTCAGGAATTTTCGCTCTAAAAATCTGCCGATAATATATGCAGAAAATAAAAATAGGTAAACAATTGTATATAGGGTCTGGTAATTAACAGGCAATGCGTGCAAACCTGTAATATAGATATAAAGGTTAACAAGACTGTAAACACTTAATACGATTGTTAAAAAAACTGCAAATTGTGATTTTTTCAAGTAATATGCTGACTATTTGATATTGTTTCTATTATTAATGACGGGTGTTATTGAAGATTATTGCATCCTCATCGGATGAATTAGTTACTTATTTAATTTAATATAATTCACCTGCGCAACGGCTACGTGAATATTATTCATATCGTACATATCAACTGCTACCGGTGCTAAAGTTTTGCCATGCTTGATTACTTTTGCAACAGCGCGCACATCTGTTCTGCAGGCTGCGAGGAAGCGGATATTCATATCGGTTGTTGTGATAGCCGCATCTGCTCCGGCAAGCGTCAATAAGGCAAAAGCTGAAATAGAATCCGCAACTGTCATAAGGAGCCCCCCGTGAAAGGACTCATAAATTCCGTCATACTTCTTTTGATGCTTAACAATTACTTCACATATTCCGTTATCCATTTCAATGAACTCAAATCCAAGTGTTTCAACAATCGGGATTTTCCTGATCCTTTCTAATACATCCTGCCTTATTATCTTCTTTTCCATAATTATTTTTTATTCTTTGTATTCCCTTTCTTCAAATGTCCTGCCATCGAAACGCGTTCATCAAGCATGATAGCTTCAGCAAGAAGCTCACAGAGCACTGATTCATCTATATCATTTACTGATGTATACCGTATCATTGAAATGTTCGTTTTTCCTAAACGCTTTAGTATTCCCTCTTCATTTGCCATAAGGTAACCCTGGCAAAACCCAAAGGCCAGACCTTCTTTAATCGTCCCGCCAGAGACAGATGACGGCCACAAGAAACATATCCTTGAGCTTCCGAAATAATGCGGAACCCCGAAAGTAAATTTTTCCACGACCTCAGGCATCATTGAGCAAATGATCTCATGAAGTCTCCCCGCAATCTTCTTTTCTTCTACGGGAAGCTTAGTTATGTATTCTGCTATTGTTGGCATTCATAAAAAAAGAGTGAACGTTTTCACTCTTCTAAGATAATCATCGGATTGTTTCAAGTCATCCGATGATCTAAATATCATGATTTTAAACCTTCTCAATCTCTTTCTTACCTAATATTCCGGTTGGTTTAAATAACAGTATCAGTATTAATATTCCGAAAGCAATCGCATCGCGGTAAGTTGGTGAAATGTAGCCGGTGACAAATGTTTCCAGCAGGCCGATTATCATTCCGCCAAGTGCAGCGCCGGGGATGTTGCCTATTCCGCCTAACACAGCAGCAACAAATGCTTTGAGTCCTGGTAAAATACCCATGAGCGGATCAATGCTTGGATAGTTCAAACCGTATAATATTCCCGCCGCGCCGGCCAGCGAGGAGCCTATAATGAATGTGAAGCTTATTACTGCATTAATATTAATTCCCATAAGGCTTGCTGCTGTTGGGTTGAACGAAACTGCCCGCATAGCAGTGCCTATTTTGGTCTTCATTACAATTATTCTAAGCACAAACATCAGTATTCCGGCAGTAAGTAAAACAACGAGCGGATTTGAGCCAATTATTGCGCCGGAGATATTGATTACCGGTTTATTTTCCAATAGCGAGGGGAATGATTTCGGGTCAGCGCCAAATACCAATTGGCCGCCGTATTCAAGAAACAATGATACTCCGATAGCTGTAATGAGTATTGTAAGCTTGGGTGATTTTCGAAGTGGCTTATATACAAGTTTCTCTACAGTAAAACCAAGTAGACCGCAGACTACCATTGAGCCTATTAGAATAAGAAAAGCCATTCCAAGCGATGCGTAACCGGATACACTTCCAAATGCGAATAATATACCCAGGTAATAACCTGAAAATGCGCCTATCATGAATACATCGCCGTGAGCAAAATTTATAAAGCGCAGTATGCCGTATATCATAGTATATCCAAGCGCAATCAGAGCATAAATGCTGCCGAGTGAAAGTCCGTTAAATACCTGCTGTATAAATTCTGTCATTTATTAAATAGTGAAATAGTTAAATGGTGAAATAGCTAAATAGTGAAATAGTGAAGTGGTGAAATTGCGAAATAGTGAGTTCGAATCATTTATTAATTTTGGATGTTTTTCTTGATGCCGCTAAAATTTTAGTTATTTCAATCGATTCATTATATAAAGCTGCGAGTTTCTTTTCCGGAATAATTCCGGATTCAATTAACAATTCCATCCAAAATGAAGATTCATCAGCTTCCTCAACCGTTATTGATAGCTTAGAATAATATTCTGCCTTTGACCTTGCTCTTGTTGCTGCCCTTAAATTAGCGCCAACAGAACATCCTGAACGAAGCAGCTGTCGCCCTATTACTCTTGCTTCCTCTGTTTTTGGCAAAGAGCGATACAGCTTAATAACTCTTAATGCAAAGCTTTTAGTTCTATCTCTTAATTCATCATTAAATCCCATTTCAGCATTTACCTATTTCACTATTTCACTATTTCGCTATTTACGGCGCAATTGTTTCTTTGAACTTAAATTCGCCGCCTTTAATTTCAAGCATTACAGCCGGCTTTATTGCGTTACGCTGTTCATTGATGGATATTTTTCCGGTAACACCAACAAAATCTTTTGTCTTGGCAAGCTCATTTTTAACTTTTTCAGGATCAGTTGTGCCCGCGCGTTTGATGGCGTCAAATAATATCATACCCGCATCATAGGCCAAAAAGCTCATTGCATCGGGCATTGAGTTATATTTAGCTTTATACTTTTTTATGAAGTTCTGAATAACGGGATCCGGATTTTCTGTTGATACGTGTGTGGAAAAAAAGCATCCTTCAAGCGCGTCTTTGGCTTTGCCTTCGGTAAGCTTTTCTGATTCCCAGCCGTCACTGCCGATCAAAGGACAGGTTAAGCCGATCTCTCTTGCCTGGATGGAAATTAAATTTACATCTGTATAATATGCGGGGATAAATATTGCCTCGGGATTTTTTGCCTTAAGTGATGTTAACTGCGCTTTAAAATCTTTATCACCGGCAGAAAATGACTGAACTTCAACAATTTCGCCGCCCATGTTCTTGAATTCTTTTTCGAAGAAATCGGATAAACCCGTGCTGTATGCATTCTTAACATCTTTAAGCAGCGCAACTTTTTTAAGCTTAAGTGTATTGAGTATGAATTTGCTTACAACTGTAGCCTGGAACGGATCAATAAAACATACCCTGAAAATATAGTCACCAATTGCTGTAACTTCCGGATTTGTTGAAGCAGGTGATATCATCGGGATCTTACTCTGCTGGCATATTGGTGCGCCGGCTTTGGAGTTCGATGAAGCAACTTCCCCGATAACAGCAACTACATTATCATTTTTAATAAGCCTCTGCACCACGGTCTGCGCTTCAGATGGTTTACCCTGGTCATCATAGGAAATGAGCTTTATTTTCTTGCCAAGAAGTCCGGTAGAACCGTTTATTTCTTCTACTGCAAGCTTTAAGCCGTTGGTTGATGATATACCGAATGTGGCATTGGGTCCCGTTAACGAGCCATATTCGCCAATTAGAATTTCATCACCGGTTCCTTTATTACATCCTGAAACCATAAAAATTGCAGCTGTGGCAATTGCAATAACACTTAAAAATAACTTTTTCATGGGCATTAAAATGTTAAATTTTTATTAGATTAGTTACCAATAATACCGATTTTGAGCTATAGAATCAATTAAATAAAATTGCCTGTGATTTATGACAACAATGGGCCTGCAATAGACTGACCCCGTAATTTCTGAATATTCCTTGAGGGCTTCTGAGCCGGAATTCCGGCACTTTCCAGAGGAAAAATTCCAGAGGAAACATTCCAGAGGAAACATTAGTTTTTTATCCAACATACGCTGGACACTGATTTTGGAGTGTTTTCGGCAAAAAAGGGTGACTGTCCAGCGATAAAACGAACAGTCCGGAGATATATCAAACAGTCCAGCGTATAATCGAACACACCGGCTATTTTTTTTGTTATAAAGAGCGATATTTGACATTTGTAAAGATAACAGTTTATATGCAGTAAGCATACTATGCATTATAATATATGTCAATTGCATTTGCAAGGGGAAAAAGGAGTTATAAGGTTATAAAGGTATAAAGTTATAAAGTTATAAGGTTAGGGTTTGAAGATTTGAAGCAAGACATCTAAGTCGAAACGCTGTTTCGACTCTTACCGAACTTTCAGAAAGCGAAAGTCGTAGTCAGCGATTCGGGTTACAAAAGCAATTTTTTCTTAATTGTCATATCTGCCCAGCATCAAGTACGGGGTAAAATCCGGCAGGTTGTCATTCCCGCGTATGCGGGAATCCAGACTTCAAATTTTGTAAGAGCCTATGTATGATAATAGTGCTGCTTCCTCAGTATTGGTGCTGGCTTGAAGAGTGGAATGAAGAAAGGTTGTAACTAAGAACAATATGCTATTTGCATTTGCAAGGGAAATAAAAAGGACGGTTTTTGACCGCCCATTTGGTTTTTGTATCTTAAATGAGTTTTATATCGCTATTTCACTATCTTTCAATTTCACTATTTCACCAGTACCATCTTTTTGCTATCTACAAAATTGTCTGCTTCAATCCGATAAAAATAAATTCCGCTTGCAAAATTTGATGCCTCCCATGTGACTTTATACGATCCAGCATTTTTAAACTCATTGTCTGATAAAACTGCGACTAACTTACCCATTATATCGTAAACCTTTATATCTATGTTAGAATTTTTCGGAATATCAAAGTTAATCGTCGTTTTGGGGTTGAACGGGTTTGGGTAATTCTGGTATAATCTAAACTCTTTAGGAATAGAAGTACTTGTATTTTCAATACCAATAACTCTTGCAGTATCAAGCAGCTTATATACTCTACGATCATATGTTACCGCAAGTGCATAAATTGTTCCCTGATTTATTCTGACTGCGTCCAACGATTCAAGGTTAGTTCCTGGGCCGCCAGTCATTTGTCTCCAGTTAATTCCGTTATCAACAGAACGGATCAATACAAATTCACTACTCCCGTATATATTGGAGGTACCCCGAACCCACCTCACGGACTTGGAATAATAAAAGGTCGTTGTATAAAAAATATTCCAGTTAATTCCCGCATTAGTAGTTCTATAAATCCAAGAAGTTGGATTTGTTTGCGCAAAATATAAACCTGTTTGTTTATCTGAAGAAAATTGTACCGAGAAAGGTCCATAAGCTCCGGCATTTACATCTTTAATTATCCAGTTTATACCTCCGTTGGAAGTACTTATCATTTTTGCGCCCCCCCCTTGTACAGACTGAACACCAAACCATGCATGATTGGAATCAACTATACACATTGATCTATCCGCGCATCGGAATCCATAATTTTCAAAATCCCATATGGTCCAGTTTTGCCCGCTGTTTGTAGTCTTAATAATACGAACACCAGACCACATTCCATTGTGACCGATATCGGCAAAAGCATATCCTGTCTTTGGATTTTGTTTGTCAAACATTATCGCTTCAACATATGCTGTATCGGAGATATGGCATTGTATTATCCAATTAACCCCGCCATTTGATGAATAATATATTTCTTCTGGCCATGAAGTGCCCAACCAAACATTTAGAGAATCAGTAGCGTAAAAACAACTACCATCTATTGAAGCACTCAAATCATGATTTATTTTTCTCCATTCTGCATTAACTCTTTTGTAAAAATGAGGATATAAGTCCGTAATATTTGTCACACCAAAAATCCAAGATACACTTGAGTCAATAACGCATACTTCTTGAATTACTGGATTATTCAGACTATCAATTGGTAACGTTGCATCTAATATCCATTGAGAAAATACATTTGAAGAAAATAAGATGAACAGAGATAAACATATTGCTTTTTTCATAATCTTCTGCTTAATTAGTAAGTGAATGATCCTACAAAAGTATTTATTACTATAACAAAGATACATTTTAAAAGAGCTTGAAAAAATGATTTCTATCACCTTTTAAGACAAAAAAGGGGCCTTTCGACCCCTTTTTGAATATTTCACTTACTTTATCAATATCATTTTCTTTGTATCTGTTATATCTCCCGCTGAAATTTTGTAAAAATAAATACCTGAAGCTAAATTACCTGTTTCCAGGTTAATGCTGTAATAACTTGCATTTTGTTCGCTTTTCACCAATGTTTTTATTAACCTTCCGAGCATATCATAAATTTTCAATTCAACATTGCTTTTCTTTGGTATTTCGTAATTAATTACAGTTGAACCATTGAAAGGGTTTGGATAATTTTGATATAACTTATATTGATTTGGCAGCTCGTTGTAGTTAATTGAAATTCCAATAAGCTGGCTGTATTTTATTGTAACTGCTACCCCGGGATTATTACTACTTGCGCTGTTTCCTGTTACATATACATTATAATTTGTATCAATATATAAATCAGTAGCATTATCACTGCCATTTGTAACTAAACCTGTATATGTTGTTACCCATTGTTGAGTTCCTGTACTGGCATATTTAATCACTACAAAATCATCACCAGAAGTCAGGTAATAACCTGTGCCACAAATATAAACATTATCCTGCTTATCTAACTTGATATTTGAAACTCTATTTGCTCCTGGTATACCGCCACCATATACTTTTACCCATTGTGAGTCACCATTTGAATCGTATTTTATCGTTGCAATAGAATAACTCCCCCCGCCCATACCATTTGATACCATAGTTGAAAAATAAATTGAATTCCCATCTAGTGAAACAACGGGGCCAATAGCAGGAATTGAGGTTCTTCCCTGTCCACTTAAAATTCCTGTGAACACTTTGCCCCAGATAACTGTACCACTATTGTTTAATTTTAAAAGGTAATCATTCCATCCTGAAAATGGTACACTTTCTGTTCCTATAACATATAAATTACTATTTCCATCAAGGCAAATACCATAACCTCCATAGGAACGAGAAGGATTATTTGTAAAAGTTGTAAACCATTGCTGATTGCCATTGGAATTATATTTCATTATCAAACAAACACCTGGGATGGATAAATTTCCTGCTATATATATATTGTTTGAATTATCAAACATAAATTTACTAAAATATGCATTGCTCTGCCCATTATTGAAATGTCTTGTCCATAATGTGTCACCACTGGAAGAATACTTAATAATTAACGCGTAATTATTGCCTCCAATACTTGAACCACCAACTAAAACAATATTTCCATCTTTATCAATTTTAATATCATTAGAACCGTCACTGTTATCATAATTATATAATTTACTCCATTGCAAAACACCGTTAGTATTATACTTAACTGTGTATATCCACTGATTAAAATTATTATTAACATATCCGGTTATGTAAACATTTCCATCCGATGTTACATCAAAATATTCCCCTTTTCCGTTATTATATCCGCCCGGCCAATGTGAAGCAACTGTAAGCAAATTGCCATTTTGATCATACTTAATAAAACCAAAGTCATTGTTTTTTTCAGCCAGCACATAAATATTTCCAAAGCTATCCGCTTTTATTGAATATGCAGCTCTGAATGTTGTGGATGTATCGCTATAACGTCTTACCCATTCTTCAGTAGGCTGCTGTGCAAAGCAATTAGCAATTAACAATGAATAATGAGCAATAAATAATAAAAAAAATATCTTTTTCATTTCTACTCTTTTAAAATTTTAACTTAATCACCGAGGCAAAGGTGGTTATGGGTTGTCGTAAATATGTATTTTCTTAGGTTCGATAATAATAAATATATTAATTTAAAAAATTTCAAGGATAAAAGCGGAGGTATAAAAACCCCCGCTTTTTTAATGGTGAAAAAAATTACAGTTTTTTTGCCAAAACTTCAAAAAAAAGCTTCTCTTTTGTATCACCGAAAGTTTCGCCGTGACTGCCGAATTCTTCAATTTCACCGGTTGAATGATAACCACGCCTTTTGTAATATTCAATAAGCTCAACCCGACGGTTTATTACTTTCATCCTTACTTCATAGAGTCCCCACACTTCACGTGTGTATCTTTCACATTCACCTAATAGCTGCCTGCCGATCCCCTTATCCTGGAAATTTACATCAACAGAGAGCATTCCGAGGTATGAATACATACCTGCATTTTCAAGGTGAACGCAGCCAATAATACCATCACTTTCAATTGCTAAGATTATTACATCACTTTTCTTCGCAATTATCTCTTTTACTTTTTCGCTTGTGATGCGTATGCCTTCAAGAAAATCAGCTTCGGTTGTCCATCCTTTTTTGGAATTTTCCCCGCGGTAAACTGAGTTTACAAGTGCTGTAATTGCATCTGCATCTTTAACTTCAGCAATCTGAAATTTAATATCTTTACTTTTCATTTTATTTAATAACAAAGGGCAGGTCTAACGACCCGCCCTCAAATTCATACTTTTATTTCATAATTTTTCATTTCACATTTCACGCTAGCCTTGCTACACGCAGTGGAGAAAGGTTTCACATTTCACATTTCACGTCTCACGTCTCACGTTTGACGTTTGACATGATCACTTCTTAACGATCAGCTTCTCGCCAATTTCAATTGTATCGCCTTTAATTTTATTCCATTTCTTCAGGTCGGCAATGGTAACATCATATTTTTCGGCTATCTTGCCAAGGGTCTCACCTTTTTTAACTGTATGATAGGTGGTCTTTTCCTTGGTTTCCTTTTTTTCTTTTTTGGTATCTTTCTTTACAGTTTCCTTTGTGGAATAAAGCTTTAATACCTGACCTTCCTGGATAACATCACTTTCCAGGTCGTTCCAGTCTTTGATTTCAGCCACAGTTACACTGTTCGCGTCGGCTATCTTTGTTAAGTTATCACCTGATTTAACAGTATAGGTCTTGGATTTTTTGCTTGATGAGCTGATTTTTTTATCTGAATAAAGCTTCAGCTTCTGCCCGATAAGTATCTTATCCGATTCTAAGTCATTCCAGTCCTTAACTTCAGCTACTTCAACATCAAACTTATCAGCTATATCAGAAAGGTTATCGCCTTCTTTAACAGTGTAGGTCTGGTAGCTTTCTTTTTTCTTCTTGGTATCAGTGTTCTTCTTTTTTACTTCGGTATTTTTCTTAACTTCAGTTTCCTTCTTTATCTCGGTATCTTTTTTTATCTCAGTATCTTTCTTTACTTCAGTATCTTTTTTTTTTTCAACACTAACTTCATCTTTATGATCTTTGTTCACAAGTACTGTTTCATTGTTACCTTCAGAATTCGTTTCTTCAATTACTTCATCTTTGCCCGGATCCTGGATTACTTCTTTTTTCTTTTCGGTTATATTATCGGTCTTTTTTTCTTTTTCAACCGAGCCGTATAATTCCTTATACTTCTCTTTTGTCAGCCAAACAGAAAGCTTATCGCCTTTTTTAGGATAGATACCGTAATTGATATTGTTCCACACCCTGATATCACTGGGGCGTACTGCATATTTTAATGATACATTATAGAGGTCTTCTGATTCGTTTATATCATGGAAGACAAGCTCGCGGTTTGAAGTGGATATAATGAGATGTTTATCTTCAACTGTATAATCAGAGACTTTGAAATATGTGTATGATTCCTCGTGATTGACAGATGCGGTTCCTTCGTTGCCGTCATATATAGGTTTAAATCCGTATTTTTCTATTTCACTTGCAGCTTCATAATTTGCTGAAAATTCCTTGAACATTCCCTTTGGAATTTTTATCAGGTAGCCATCTTCAAAAACCGGTGTAACATCGCTCAGCATTTGTGTATTCAGGTCACGGATAGTTTCTACATCTGTATTGCAAAGCGCTGCTATCTGGTCAACGGTAATTGCCGATTTTACAACAAGCCTGTCATACTCAAGCGGCTTGCCCCATTCAACATCATTGAAGCCGTATTTTGAAGGATTGAGACAAATTAATGCAACAGCTAAATACTGCGGAACGTAATTCCTGGTTTCCTTCGGCAGGTATTCGCGCAAAGTCCAGAAATCATTTGAACCTGATTTCTTAATAGCGCTGTTTATCCTTCCGGGTCCAGCGTTATAAGAAGCCATCGCGAGGTACCAGTCACCAAAAGATTTATACAGGTCTTTTAAAAGTCTTGCCGCGCCATCAGTAGATTTTTCAGGGTCGCGTTTATCATCGGTGTTAGCGTCATAATAAAGTCCATATGATGAGCCTGTTGTTGGCATAAACTGCCACAGGCCGATAGCTCCCGCCCATGAGCCTATTTTGGGATCAAGCCCTGATTCTATCATTGATAGATAAATAAGCTCCTCAGGCGCATTGTTTTCGCGGAGTATTGACCTCATTAAGTTGGAATACTTCCCAAGCCTGTACAGCCATTTATCCATATACTTCCTGCCTGTACCGGTAAAATAAGTAATGTAATCCTGTACGGCTGCGTTTTCTACAATTGGTATTTCGTTTCCCTGGGGAAGGTCATCGGGGCTAAAGGTATTTGTAAAAGATTTCTTTTCTATCTTTTCATACTTGATACCAAGCTTTGAAGCTAACTTGAATACTTTATTATTTTCATCAAGATCGCTGTTTGCTGTAATATAATCCTGAACAATACTTGTTGTAATTTCCTTGTAATCTTTTTCCCATCCGTAATGCTTCTCGAGATTCTTTGTATCAATTTTTCCGAGGTCTTTTAAAGCCGCTTCAAATTCCTCACGGGAAGATTTTGAATCAGCCTGCTCATTAAACTGTAATGCTTTTGTATAGTGTATCCTTGCGTTTTCAAGCGCTGTGTACACGCTCACAGAATCTTTTTTCATTTTCACATCAGCTGATTCTTCTTCATCTGTGTTTGAACCGCCGCAGCCTGCCAGATATTGAAGAGAGATGAAGGCGAAAAGTATATATAGAAGTGCTGAGAGTCTTTTCATATATTTGCTTCTCCTTTGATAAATTTGCTAATACACCAATTTCAGAACCGAATATAAAATTTTCAATATTTAAAATCAAGTTACTTATGAAATAAACACTGCAATTTACATATAAATATAGCGGATAGCTGCCTGAGTTACTGATTTTCTGCTTTTGTAAGATAATTTTATGAATATATCTTATAACCTTTTTACGTTAAACTTGTTCCCAATTGGAAAGAAATTGATAACATTTTGTAATGAGAATTAAACATATTGATCTTGGGTTTGCTGATTATAAGGAAGTATGGGACCTTCAAAGGGAAACTCACCTAAATAAGCAAAATAACAGAGAATCAGAAGATATTTTATATACAGTAGAGCATAACCATGTCTACACACTTGGCAAAACAGGTACACGTGACCACATTCTGATAAGTGATGAAGACATGAAGCAAAAAGGAATTTCATACTATGAAATTGACCGCGGGGGTGATATAACATATCACGGCCCGGGGCAGCTGGTAGTTTATCCAATACTTGACCTTAACAATTACTACAAAGATACCCACCGTTACCTGCGTGACCTAGAAGAAACTGTTATTTTAACCCTGAAGGATATCGGCATCGAAGCTCACAGGGAAGAAGAGTTTACGGGTGTTTGGGTTGGCGAAGAAAAGATATGCGCAATAGGTATTAAGGTTTCCAGGTGGATAACGATGCACGGAATTGCTTTCAATATTAATACAGAGCTAAGCTACTTTGATAAGATCATACCGTGCGGAATATTCCATAAAGGAGTTACGAGCATTGGAAAAATAACGGGCGAAAAAGCCGATTTTGAGAGAATTAAAGCAATTTACGTCGGTAATTTCAGGACAGTATTTGAGCTGAGGAAATCCTGATACTTTAATGATTCAGCATCTATACCAATTGCAAGCGGAATATACTTTAATACTATTGATGCGGGAGAATTTACATCAGTAAAAAGAATGGTATTAGTAACCCCGATTAAAAAGGCGTTCGAAAGAACGCCTTTTATTTTATGAGGACCATTTTCCGGCTGATTGTCTCTGTATTTGTCGCTAAACTGTAATAATACACTGCAGATGGAAGCTCTTCTGCATTAAAGCTTAAGCTGTAATTTCCTTTTGACCTATAACCTTCAGAATAACTGCGTATCTCTTTACCTGTGACATCATATATCTTAATGTACACATCAGCAGGTTCAGAAATATAGTATTCTATTAAAGTAAAGGGATTGAATGGGTTTGGATAGTTTTGATATAGAGCGTTATATCGCGGGATATTATTATTGTTGTTGCTTTGCAGTCCTATGACATTTTCGTTATACTTAAATATTTTGCCTGAATTACCGAAAGCGTATCCTATGTATTCTGAGAGAAATTCAATTGAATTAATTGCGATATTATCCGGTGTGCTTATGCACTCCCATCTTGAGCCCGGCTTCATGGAATCAAGATTTACGGCAAACTTCCCTGAAAAGCTGAGCGCTGCCCATACTTCAGCCGGAGTTCTGAACGCAAATGCCGTAGCGTTGCCAAAGCATCCGGTTTGACCATATTGCCAATTGCTTCCTGAATTTGTTGATATGCCGTAAATACTGCCAAGATCATAGTCTCCACCCATCAAAGCTATTTTACCGCTGCCAAGATACAGGATCTCATTCAGAGGTTCGGGTGATATGCACATTGAAAACCAGCTGTTACCGCCGTTAGTCGTCTTTACAAATATTCCCTGCAGTTCAATAACACCGCCGCATGCAAAGCCTGTTTGGGAATCGATAAAATAGATATCATTCTTGGGAAAGAGATACAAGCACCCCGTGGTATCAATATAACATTCATTCCAGTTCAAACCATTGTTAGAAGTTTTGTATATTCTTCCGCTGAACCCTGAAACGTACCCTGTTGAATTATCTATAAAAAAAATTGTATTTAATATAGTAGTAGTATCAGGGAAATATGTTTTTACCCAATTGAGGCCTGAATTGGTTGTTTGAAGAATGAATGTTTTATAAGTTGAATCAACCGATATTATCCACCCTGTATTTCTTGAAATAAAAGTAATATCCCTTAATTCAGAGCCCGAAACACCGCATGGCTCGATATTCCAGTTTGTTCCCCCATTTGAAGTTTTAATAACTATGCCGGAATCACCAATTACCCACCCATATAATGAATCAACAAACAGGCTTTTGGTAAGTTTTTTCTGTGTTGGAGAAGGGTAATCTATCCAATAAAGCTGTGAATATACATTATTTAAGAGAAAATATAGTATTAATATTATTGACACTGCCAATTTTCGGGATAGCTTCATAAACTAAAATACATAAAATAAATTTTATTTTAGTGTATAAATAATTCACAAAAGATTTAATGAAGGGGGGTAATTTTATCCTGTAATTTTAGTAGTTGAGCTATACTACAAACTCAATTTTTAGGATGAAAATACTAGTAATAACATGAAAAATAAACTTGATTTTTTATAATTAATCGCTTAAAATGCAAATATTAAATCACTTTTTTTAAATCTAAATTAATCATTTGGGTCTAAGTAATACTATTCCCAGGAGGAAATGATGAAACTAAAATTCACACTATTATTATTGTGTACAGTGCTGATTTCAGGCAGTGTATTGTCACAGGATGTACCGGACTATGTATGGAAAACCCCGATATCAAAGGTTTATCCAACAGGGGAAGCTTATAATTTACCACAGGCTCAGGATCAGGTAAATTACGAGAATCCCAACAAGACAACAAGATATGTAAAAAATGGCCAGGAACTTTTAGTTCTTCCGCCAAACGTTAGACCTTTTCCGCATACAGCAACACAGAGCGAAATTGATGCAACAAACATGAGGGGCAACGGCTCGGTTATGTTCGCATCATGGAACTCATTTGGCCCGTCATTTTTTGGCACGGGTTTTTGTTTTTCAAATAACGGCGGTACAAGCTGGACAGGTAACTTCCAGATGTACACACCTAACAGCGGTGACCCGGGGGCAATTGTATGGCCGACAGGCAGCACATGGCCCGGAAGACTTGGACTCTCATCGATCCAGGGCTTTGGCCACTCAGATAACAACGGAGCTTCATGGACATTTGACATGAACTTCCCGGGTGTATCTAGTTTTGATAAAAACTTATCGGCAGTTGATGACGTTGTAGGCAGCCCATTCTTTGGAAGAGCTTACACAGTTTGGACTGAATTTGCCGGTGCAAACGTGAACAGGATCGTAGGTTCAATCTCATCAAACGGCGGCGTTACATGGACAACATTAGCTCCTGTAAGCCCAGTACCTGCAGCAGGACATCATTGCCAGGGATGCGATATTGAAGTTGGACCGGGCGGAGTTGTTTATGTTGTTTGGGCACATTGCACAACAAACGGACAGAACTCAACCGAAGATAATTTAGGTTTTGCAAAATCAACCGATGGCGGCGTTACATGGACAGTTTCGAATAACAACGTAGTTGATATAAACGGAATACGCGCAGCAAACTTATTTAACGGTATCAGGGCATCCGGCTTCCCGCGTATGTCAATTGATATGTCAGGCGGTTCAAGAAACGGATGGATCTATGTTGCACTTTCAGAAAAAACTATTGCTCCGGCAACAGATGTATCTGATATTACCATTTGTTCTTCATCAAACGGCGGTACAACATGGGCACACACAAGAGTTAACCAGGATACACCAGGCTCAGGCAGATATAACTATTGCCCGGGTATTTGTGTAACACCTGATGGCGGCGTAAACGTAACTTATTATGACCAGAGAAATACATCAGGATTTGTAACAGAATTCTGGATGTCACGTTCACTCAACGGCGGCACAACATGGACTGACGTTGCAGTAAGCGATCACTCATTCACACCTTCTCCGATCCCGGGACTTGCCGGCGGATACCAAGGTGATTATACAGGATGCACATATTCATCAGGTTCAGGTAAAATATTCCCGTTCTGGGCTGATAACTCATCAGGTATTTACCAGGCATGGACAGTTGGTATAACCTACGGACCCCCGCCTGTAAACGATGTAGTAGTTGGTCCGTTCTTAAGCTTACCGGGTCAGTTTACAGCAGGCAACACATACTCTATTAAAGGTAAAGTTACAAACGGCGGTTCAAACGGCCAGACAAGCTTACCAGTTAGATTCTCAGTAAACGGAGTTATCCAGACAACAAACACAATAGCAAACCTGCCTTCAGGCGCAGTTGATTCATCAGCATTCAGCTGGTCACCTGCAGCAGGCAGCTATACTTTAAAAATATTCAGCGGCGCTGCAACAGATGAAAACAGGAACAATGATACAATTTCAACAAACGTTTCTGTATTACCTACAGGTACTGTTAATTCACAGACCCAGATCTGCAGAAACGGTTTAGCACTTCCCATCATTGATTTCCAGACAACAACTGATAACATAGTAGTAAATATTCCAAATGCATTTAACGTTGTAGATGTGAACGTAAGAATAGATACAGTTATCCATACATGGGATTCAGATATGAATTTCACTCTCCAGAGAGGCGCTGCAACTGTAGGTATTATTTCTGCTGTTGGCGGTTCAGGTGATAACTTTATCGGAACAGTACTTAACGATTCAGCTTCAACACCAATAGCAAGCGGAACTGCGCCTTTCACAGGTACATTCCAGCCTTCAGCATCACTTTCAGCTATAAACGGCCAGCCGGTTAACGGAACATGGACGCTTTCAATAACTGACGGCGCTGCAGGCGATCAGGGAACACTTAAAGCATGGTGCATACAGGTAACATACCAGACCATCTTAGGTATTAACCAGACAATTGAAATACCAAACTATTATTCATTAGCGCAGAACTATCCTAATCCGTTCAACCCGAATACTCAGATCAAATTCTCAGTTCCAAAAGCAGGGAATGTATCATTGAAGGTATTCGATGTATTGGGCAGAGAAGTTGCTACACTTGTAAACGAAATTAAACAGCCTGGTTTCCACACTGTTGATTTCAATGCTTCAAATCTTTCAAGTGGTATCTACTTCTACAGGATCGAAGCAGGTGAATTTTCTGCTGTTAAGAAAATGATGGTCGTAAAATAACGAAGTTATTTGCAGAAAATAACGAAGTTATTTAACCGCCTTGTTTCTAAGGCTGGTAAAATAATATTCAGTTTTAGTATTAAACTAAAGGGGCTCTATTTAATAGAGCCCCTTTTTTATTTGCAAAAATCTTTTCATCTCTTAACAATTTCAAACCAATCATGCAAATATACATCAATATCAATCTTACCAATTTTTCAGAATATTGTCATTCCCGCGTATGCGGGTACGCCTTGCAGAACGAAGTGATGAAAGGAATCCAAACAGTTTCTTTTTATTTATTTCCTTTAAAATGAAATCTTAAGAATATATATTTGAAAATGAACTCAAGAACTTATTACGTTTATATTCTTGCCAGTAGTAAAAATGGAACTCTTTATACCGGCTTCACTAATGATCTTTTGAGAAGAGTTTATGAGCACAAGAAAAAATACAATAAGGGGTTTTCAGAAAGATATTATGTTGATAAATTAGTATATTTTGAACAAACTGATGATGTATATGCTGCAATATCCCGGGAAAAGAATATTAAAAAATGGTATCGTAAGTGGAAAATAAAAACTATTGAAGAATTTAATCCAGAATGGAAGGATTTGTTTTATGAATATGGAGGGACAGATGATATGTACGATGTATATTATAAAGAGTTAAAAAAGTCTGGATTCCCGCATACGCGGGAACGACAAAGTAATAATTCCAAAGCACCCGGCAATACAATTAACTCATAAGTTTCTTAAGTGTAACCATATCTTCAAAATTGGTGATCTTAATATTGTTTTTACTCCCTTCAATTATCTTTACTTTATATCCTGCAAATTCAACCAATGATGATTCATCAGTGAAATCATTTTTCTTCCCTGCAAGTATGTATGCGCTGCTTAGAGTGCTGTACCTGAACGCCTGGGGAGTCTGTATCAGCCAAAGGTTATCTCTTGATATGGTTTCGCTTACCGTATTGTTTACCGCTCTTTTAACAGTTTCAGAAACTTTCGAACCGAGTATCACTTCACCATCTTTAAGGGCAAGCTCACGAAGTGTCTTCAGATCACTTGAGGATAAATTAGGACGCGCTGCATCGTGTATCATTATAATATCATCCAGCAGGCAGTTCAGTTCATTGAAAGCGTTCCTGACCGAATCAAACCTGGTACTGCCGCCTTCAACTAAAATTTTCAGTTTGGTGATCTTATTCTTAACTGCAAGGGCGTGTATAAAATTAAAATATTTCTTCCCGGCTGAAACAACAATACTTTTAACCTCTTTAATTTTCTGGAATTTTAAGAGCGAATGCAATATAACGGGTTTCCCAAGCAGGTTTTGGAATTGCTTTGGCTTGCCCGTTTGGGGCCCCGTATTAAAACGCTTGCCTGAGCCGGCAGCAGTAATTATGACATGAATGTTTTTTGAGGTCATTGTATAAAATTAAATACCCCGGCAAGCTTTAAACTAACCGGGGCAATATTTATATAGAATACATGATATTTATGAATAAAACCTGAAGTTTATTTAAATGTAAAACATTGAGTCACCATAGCTATAGAAACGGTATTTATCTTTAACAGCCTTTTTATACGCCTTCATCACGATATCTTTATCAGAAAAAGCGCAAACCATCATAACCATTGTTGACTGCGGGTTATGGAAGTTGGTGACAAACTTATCAACTACCTTCAGCGTTTGGGGCGGGTAAAGGAATTTATCTGTCCACCCTTTACCTGAGCGTATCATCCTGCCTGCAGTTGTATTGGCTTCAAGCACTCTTGCAACCGAAGTACCTACTGCAATGATCTTCTTCTTGCTTTCAACTGCCCTGTTCACTTCATCTGCAGTGTAATCGGGGATCTCAAAGAATTCGGAATCCATACGATGTTTGGTAAGATCTTCCACTTCGACATGGCGGAATTTACCGAGTCCCACATGGAGAGTAATAGGAAGAAGCTTAACGCCTTTCTTTTCAATTTTCCTCAGAAGCTCTTTGGAAAAATGCAATCCTGCTGAAGGCGCAGCCACTGAACCGATATTTTCAGCAAAAACTGACTGGTAATTTTCCCTGTCAGAATCAGTTGGTTCGCGTTTAATATATTCAGGCAGGGGTGTTTTACCAAGCTTATCGATATATTTCTGGAAATCCCCGCGGTAATTAAATCTAACAATCCTGCCGCGGGAAGTTGTATTATCAATAACTTCGCAATAAAGGTTCTTGGTTATGAATATCCTGTTGCCAATTCTTACTTTCCTTGCAGGATCAACCAGAACATCCCAGATATTTTCTTCCTGGCTAAGCTGCCTTAAGAGAAACACCTCTATCTTGGCATTGGTCTTTTCCTTGGTACCAAAAAGCTTTGCTGCGAAAACTTTAGAATCATTGAGTACGAGGCAATCGCCTTCATCCATATAATCAATAATATCTTTGAACTTTTTGTTTTCAAGCTCCTTAGTCTTCCTGTTAATTACCATTAATTTAGATTCATCTCTGGGAAGCTTTGGATGCTGTGCAATCAAGGTTTTTGGAATTGAAAATTTAAAATCGGTTGATTTCATTTATGCTTTCTAATTAGTCCTGTTTTTAATACCTGTACTTAATTCAATCCCTTATAAATGCTTCTGCCGGGGAAAATCGCCATATCGCCAAGTTCTTCTTCTATTCTTAAGAGCTGGTTGTATTTAGCTGTCCTGTCAGTTCTTGAAAGTGAGCCTGTTTTTATTTGTCCCGCATTTGTCGCAACTGCTATATCTGAGATCGTAACATCTTCTGTCTCTCCGCTGCGATGGCTGATAACATTTGTATAGCCGTTTGATTTTGCAAGCTCTATTGTTTCAAGTGTTTCGGTTAAAGTACCGATCTGGTTCACTTTAACAAGGATCGAATTTGCTATTCGGCTTTCTATTCCTTTTTTAAGAATTTCCTTATTTGTTACAAATACGTCATCGCCCACAAGCTGAACCTGTGAGCCAAGAGCTTCTGTCAGTAATTTCCATCCGTCCCAATCTTCTTCGCTCATTGCATCTTCAAGGGAAATTATGGGGAAATCCTTTACCATCTGTTTATAAAGCTCAACCATTTCTGCTGCGGATTTAGAGGGCTGGTGTGATTTATAAAAATCATACTTGCCTTTATTCCACATTTCGCTTGATGCTGCATCAAGAGCAAGATATACATCTTTGCCTGCTTTATAACCTGCGCCTTCGATACCGGCTATTATAACTTCAAAAGCTTCTTCGTTTGATTTTAGGTCAGGCGCAAAACCGCCTTCATCGCCAACGGAAGTACTGAGATTTTTTTTGTGAAGCACATTTTTAAGTGAGTGAAAAACTTCTGTTCCCATTCTTAGTGCCTCGCGGAAGCTTTTTGCCCCGGCGGGAATTATCATGAACTCCTGGAAATCGAGGTTATTATCCGCATGCCTGCCGCCATTGACGATATTCATCATTGGTACGGGCAGTACTTTAGCATTTGTGCCGCCGATATATTTATAAAGCGGAAGCTTGTAATATATAGCAGATGCTTTGGCAGCGGCAAGTGATACACCCAGAATTGCATTAGCCCCTAAATTGGATTTATTCTTGGTACCATCCAATTCAAGTAAAATGGAATCCAGCCTTAGCTGGTCAGTGGGGTCAATATCGATTAGTGAATTGGAGATAATATCGTTTACATTGGCAACGGCCTTTTGAACGCCTTTACCCATATAGCGTTTTTTATCGCCATCTCTGAGCTCAACAGCCTCTTTTTGTCCGGTTGAAGCGCCTGATGGAACAGCTGCGCGTCCCATAGTACCGTCATTTAAGATAATATCAACTTCGACTGTAGGGTTCCCCCTTGAGTCAAGAATCTCTCTTGCTTTGATTTGTGTTATTTTTGGCATTTTTCGGCAAAATTAAACACAAATATAACATATAATTATAGGCAGAACAATTCCGTTTTTATTGCCTTTTGTTGGGAAACTACTGGAAAAACAGTATGTTGGAGGGTGTGAAATAGTTTTAACAGAATAAGACTACAAAAGTCTGCTCATTCTACATATATAATAAAATTGCATTAAAGATCTCGTCATCTAAATAAAATAATAAGACTTTTGTAGTCTATGTTTACAGAAAAATTTATTTAATATTTTCATCCCAGATCTTCTGATGGTTTTCCAGGTCTTTCTGCCATACTTCTATCCCGCCGCTTGAATAATCAGGCTTAACTTTTTTGGACTGCTTTTCGTAATAAGCAGCCATTAAATTATCACCCATAAAATAATAAACCTCTCCATAAGTATCCCATGAATTAGGGTCAGATGGATTTAATAATGCCTGTATTCGCGCAAATGATAATGCTTTGGGCAGATCTTTTTTTCTTAAAAGTGAATAAACCGCAGAATTAATTATTGAGGGGGGAATATTTTTTTTGATAAGGTCATTTACAATTTCATCTGAGCTCTCATTGAGTTTCATCTGATCAATATCCATTAAACTTTTCATGATGTCTGAGCTTCTGATACCGCTGCTTATCACATTTTCAAGTCCGGACAAGGGCTGCATATCATTAGGCTCATTTTTCTCATTGGTAAGCCTGATAAGGTATTCAGGTTTCAGGTTCCTGCCAGCAAGAAACCTGTTCAGGTCCTCTTCCCTTCCGGTGAGAATTTCTTTTCCATCAACCGGAACGCCTTCCCATTTATTATACATGCATGCACAGTGAATAATATTCTGTTTAGGTAAATAGAAAAATAAGTAATCTTCCGTTGGGGTATTGGGATACTCTTTTTGAGTAAACCTGTGAGCCACTAATTTATTTTTACTATCACTTATCACAAGAGAGTCAGAAACAAATATGAAATTATCTTTATAGTTCGTAATTCCAAGAGTATCAATAAACTTTTTTATTATGTTTTGGTTGGCTTCAGTTGATACAACCTTAACTCCTGATTTTAGAAAGGGATTTATTGTAGATACACTGTGCGGATGCCAATGGCTATGCAAAAAATATTTAAGCGGTTTGTTCTTAAAATAATTGTTTAGACTATTTAGAATTTTCTCACCTGCCTCTTGGTGCTCTATGAGAACTTTTGCATTTCCACCTTCGTCCTTTACTGGCGCTTCTACAAGCGCAATAAAATCCTCAAACTCCACAATAGTACTTTTGGAATCGGATGAGTCATAATACATAAAGTATACACCACTGCCTGCATCGGTAATTTTGTTGAAGTCACCCGATTGCGCATTTAGAAATACGGGAAACATTAATGTGAAAAGAATAAAGTACTTTTTCATATTTGAAATATTATATAAAATCTTTAATTCCTTCAGGATATACTCTGAATTTACCTTCTTTAACTTCTGTTATTGGCAGCCAGTACGCTTTTGATCTAATTGCGCCCTCGGTCACTTCAATTTCAGTCTTATTATACATTTCCGTATTTACAAATTCACCGTCATATACAACAACTATTTCATGACCGGCTTTACCTTCATATGTAAAAATATTTTCCAGCGTTCCGAGATATTTAAGGTTCTTTATTTCCTGGTTGGTTTCTTCAAAGATCTCTCGTTTAATTGCGTCACTACTGTGCTCGCCAAACTCTATCATTCCACCCAAAGGCCGGTAAAACTCCTGCTCTTTCACAGAATCAATCCCTTTATCAGCAAGTATCCTTCCCTCATTGCAAAAGAGGCAAATTACGATAGGACGGGTAAATTCATGCCACTTCCTGCTCATTTTACCCAACTTATTGTCAGCCCGTCCGATATTGAAATAAGCATTGATTCCACTCTCGGGTCTTTTGCGACCTTTTCGTTGTATTTCAGAATTCCTTTTGTGCTGTCATCGGGGTTATCATCAACCACCTTGCCGAATTTTAATGTATTATCGCAAGCTATTATGCCGCCTTTATTCATACATCCAATTACTTTATCAAAATAATTGGAGCTGTTTTCTTTATCAGCGTCAATGAAGACGAAGTCGAACTTTTCATCCTTAAGCTTACCCAGTGATTCGATAGCGCTACCGAAGATAAGCTCAATTTTACCATCCAGTCCGGCTTTTTTGTAGTTATTCCTCGCTTCTTCTGCATGTTTTTCGCTGATCTCAAGCGTGGTAACCTTGCCGTCTGATGGCAATGCCCTTGCCATCCATATAGTGCTATACCCGGCCAGCGCGCCTATTTCCAGTACGCGCTTTGCGTTTATCATTTTTATCAGCATGTACAGAAATTTTCCGTTATCGGGCGATATCTGTATGAGCGGAATTTTTTTTGCCTCGGTATCGGCTACAATTTGTTTAAGTATATCATCTTCATCAACAAATGTATCTATGATATAAGTGTATATCTTATCGTTTAAAGGTACGCCCTTCATAATGATTTCGGATTTTAGATTTACTATTTCGGATTGAAAAAAAATCCGTTTTTATTTTTGACATTTAAGCTTTGAATTTTGGCATTTTGTTTTAGAAACCGTTTGCGCCAAATATCAGCGGCATGTTCTTGCCGTTCATGATTACCATTTTGGAATTATTGCTCTTGCCAAGCTCTAAAGTAGCTTCAATTCCTTTTAACTGTAGTACCTGCTCGGTTATACTCTGAGATACAATTTTGTTGTAATCAGAAATACCCTGCGCTTCAACACGCTTTCTTTCTGCTTCCTGTTTTTCTTTCTGCAATACATATACCATTTGCTGTGCGCGCTGTTCTGAAGCGATCTTTTCATCAATTGCGGCGCGAACTTTTTCCGGTAATTCAACATTTCTCAGCAGAACTCTCTCAAGGATAATTCCTCTTCCGGTAAAAGCCTTTTCAAGGTTTTTCGTTACATCATTCACGAAATCTTCGCGTTTCATTGAGTAAATATCGGTTGCGGAGTATCCAACTGATACATCCCTGATAGCTGTCCTTACTGCCGGTCTGACGATCTTTTCAACATAATCAGTACCAATTGTCCTGTAAACCTGCGGCGCGTCATTTTCGTTGAGCCTGTACCACACTGTTACATCAAGCTTTAGTGATAGTCCGTCACTGGATAGTGTTGCTATTGCGTCATCGCCCTGCTGCTGACCTTCATCACGCATAGAGCTCATTGTATAAGCCTGAGTCCTGATATCCATCGCGTCAACTTTTACAAGCGGGTTTATAAAATTAAGTCCGCTCCTTAAAACTCCTTCCTGCACGCTTCCGAACAAGCTCTGCACACCAACTTCACCAGCGCCAACCTGTGCCACGCAGGAAAATATCGCTGCGACAATTATTCCAAGAAATGCGCCGTTACGGATAACGGTGAATAATTTTTGAGTGGCGGTATTCGGTACGTTTTTTTTCAGCTGGTTAACAACCAGCGCTACAATAAGTAAAAATATTATCAAGGCAATCATGTGATTCCTCCTCTTAAATGAAAAAATAAAAAATGGATTAATATATTGCAATATTAACCCATTTTATGATAAAAATCTTTATACTTATTCTAACACCTATAGATGCATATCAACAGATCGTATTTCTATCAGTCTCTTTTATTCACTTTTTTGAGCACATTTATCATTTCGTCATGAATTCCCCTGCCGTTTGAAGCCAGTATCTGTTTATCGTAAACCGAGTAGCTTCCTCCGCTGAAATCTGTTATCCTTCCCCCAGCTTCAAGTAATATAAGGTAAGCGGCGGCAACATCCCAGGCATGAAGGTTAAACTCCCAAAACGCATCAAACTTTCCGCACGCAACGTAGCATATATCTATAGCGGCTGAGCCAAGTCTTCTTACCGGCAACCCCATTTTCACAAATTCCACAAAGTACTCCAGTGAATGATCATCTTTCTTATCGAGTCCGTATGCAAAACCCGTCACAAGGAAACCGTCTTTTAAGCTTTCGGTATCAGAAACACTGATCTTCTTATCGTTATACCATGCGCCTTTACCTTTTTCAGCGAAAAATTTTTCTCCTGAGTGCGGATTGTAAACGATCCCCAGCATAATTTCTCCTTTAACTTCAAGCGCAATTGATATACAGAATATCTGCAATGAATGCGCATAGTTAACTGTGCCGTCAATAGGGTCAACAATCCAGACATAATCCGACTTCTTGTGCCGGTTTCCGCCTTCTTCGGCTAATACATTATGGTCAGGAAAATGCTTGTGGATTATTTCAACTATTTTTTCTTCGCTTTTCTTATCAACTTCTGTAACCAGGTCATTGTAGAATTCTTTCCTGCTTATTTTAAAATCTGTATCAAAATACTCCATAAGTATCTTTGCGGCTTCATCAGCCGCTTCTAACATTACTTTTTTGAATTCTTCCATGTTTTATATTATTCCAAAGGATTTATTTTTCGCGGGAAAATATTGCTCTAAAACTTATTACTCTAAAAACATATTGCCCTAAAACAAAAAAGCATTCTGCTTTTTAAGGCAGAATGCTTTTAGTATTAATTAACTATTTATACGTTTCTTAAGCCTGTTCTTCTTTTTTATCGGTAGTTATCACATCATCAATTTTAAAATCAATTTCTTCCTTGGTATTGGCAGCAGTTTTTGTTCTGTCAACAACATCGGCTAAGGTGAATTTCTTCAATCCGAATTTTGCAACATAAGCATCAACTTCCGCTTCATCTTTATCTTTAAGGTATTCAAGGACAGAAAGAACTATTTTCTTTGATTCTTTGTCAAATTCAATTACTTCAGCTTTAAATTCTTCGCCTGTTTTAAAAAGCTCAGCAAAATTCTTAACCGGTGATACTGAAAGCTGTGATGCAGGAATAAAACCATCAACTGCGGAAGGAAGCTCAACAATAATTCCTTTTTCAATTGCTTTCATAACCTTGCAGTTAACTTCTGAGCCGGTTTTGAATTCATCAGCCAGCTTGTTCCATGGATTATCGGTCAGCTGTTTGTGTCCAAGAGCTATCCTCTGGTTTTCAACATCTATGCCTAGAATTGTAACATCTATTTCCTGGCCAAGAGATACGAAATCTTCTATATTGAAGATCTTCTTTGTCCATGAAAGGTCAGAAATATGTATAAGCCCGTCAACACCATCTTCAAGCTCAACAAATACGCCGAAGTTTGTGATATTGCAGACTTTTCCTTTATGCTTCGAGTTAACCGGGAAGCGGTCAAGCAATGACTGCCATGGGTTAGGTGTAAGCTGTTTAATTCCAAGTGAAAGCTTCTTATCGTTCTTATCAAGGCTGAGTACAATTGCTTCTATGACCTGGCCCATTGTAACAACCTGGGTCGGGTTGGTGATATGCTGTGTCCATGACATTTCTGAAATATGGATAAGTCCTTCGATGCCTTTTTCAATTTCAATAAATGCGCCATAATCTGTAATTGATACAACTTTACCTGATACTTTATCGCCGATCTTAAGTTTTTCTTCGATGTTTTCCCATGGATGCGGCTGTAACTGCTTTAATCCAAGGGTAACTCTCTTCTTTTCTTTATCGTATTCAAGCACCTTAACATCAATTGTCTCGTCTAAGCTTACAACATCTGAGGGATGATTTATCCTGCCCCATGAAAGGTCAGTGATATGGATCAAACCGTCAACGCCGCCAAGATCGACAAACACACCGAAATCTGTGATTGCTTTTACTGTTGAGGTAAGTATCTGTCCAGATTCAAGGGTAGCAAGGAGCTTTCCTCTCTGCTCGGACATTGATTCTTCGACAAGTACTTTATGTGATACAATAATATTTTCATTTGGATGATTGATCTTAAGAATTTTAAAATCCATCATTTTATTAACATATACGTCGTAATCACGGATAGGCTTTGTATCTATCTGTGAACCCGGTAAGAAAGCGTTTATTCCGCCGAGATCAACAACAAATCCGCCCTTGATCCTGCGTACGCATTTGCCCTGTATAACTGTATCGTTCTCTTTTGCAGCGGTGATCTTTTCCCAATTACGGATAATATCAGCGCGCTTGCGTGATAAGACAAGCTGTCCTTCGCGGTCTTCTATTTTTTCAACAAATATCTCAACTTCATCGCCAATTTTAATATTATCAGGATCAGGGAATTCATCAATTGAAACCCTTCCGTCTGATTTAAATCCGATATCAATTAAAACGTCATTGCCTGAAATTGCAACAACTTTTCCTTTTGCTATCTCATTTTCTTTTATAACATTAAAGGTTTTTTCGTAAAGCTCAATGTACTTTTTAAATTCTTCTTCGCTGTAATCTTTTGCAACAAAATCCTTTGTTTTAATTACAGGTGGTTTTACTTCTTCAATCGCATCAGTTAATGTTTCGTTTGGTGAACTCATCGTTTATTAAAATTCTCCGGAAATATAATTTAATTAATAGAATTCCCCCGCCCGCCTTAATTGGCGTTCAGGAGCGTTATTTAAAGATCCACTACCTCTTTAATTGAAATTTAGTGGAAAAGAATACAAATATGCTGATTTTTTGTAAGAGTTTCAAGGCAGGGAAATGGGTTGAAACTCAGGATTAAATCCATATTAATCAATTGCTTGGATGACTTTCGTAATCCTTTCCTTAAACTTATCATCATTGCTGTTTTCTAAAAGCTTGCCCAGTACCGGCTTTGAGGACGGGGATTTAGCCCTCTCCAGCAGGTTAAGAATCACCCCCTGTGTGCTTCTTGGCTGATTCAATAAGTGATCGTTGAGGTATTCAATGACCCCGGTTTCGCTTAAGAAATCGCCCAGTGCGGATATTGCAATATTCCTCACTCTTGAGGTACTTCCTGTTTCACCGTACTTCAGGAATACATCCTTAGCCCTTGGGTCTTTTGACTTTTCCAGGGAAGATAGAACATTCCGGCGGATTATATCTGCATGTGAATCCATACCTATGAAGGGAATGACAGCATCATAAATTAAAGTTGAATCAAGAATAGAAGCGAGCGCTGAAATTCCTTCTGCTCTGCAATAATAGCTCGTTTCATTTCTGATGAGGTTATCGAGAAAGAATTGTGTTACTGCAGCATTTTCTTTCAGCTCAGGGTTATTTTTAAAGAGTGTGCCAAGACTTGAAAGATAAACTCTTCTTACTCTTGAATCATTTTCTTCAACAAGATACCTCAGGTAAACATCCTGCACAGATCTATTTGTTGAGTTAGCAATCATTTTAACAGCTTCATACCGCATTCCCCAAAAGCTGTCATTTTTCATTTTATCTAAAACAGCGCTGACTACATCATCATCATTTATGAAATCTTTAAGTCCGGCAAGTGCTGTCATTCTATCAACCGCATCAATTGAGTTATTTAACTGATAGAGCCAGTCACTCTTAGGTTTAGTAAAATAAAGCTTGCTTAATACTTTGTTGCCTTTATTGAAAATTACACATGATGGTTTGGAATCAAGCTTTATCTTGTATGATTTCATCAGGTCAGATGTTTCCATAGAAATATACTGTTTACTTTTTTCAGTAATAATTTCTATGTTAAATGGAGTTTTGAAAACTGAGCTTGAATCCATTCTCTGCACCTGGACAGCATTCAGAGTAATTTCTTTGGTATTCTCATCATAAGTGTAATCAGCTTTTATTTCCGGCTGGCCTGCTTTATATATCCATTCATCGAAGAACCAGTCCAGATTTGCTGGCATTTGGTCAAGCAGGGGGTTATCCATTGCCTTATGCAGTGCAACAGAAAGATCTTTTGTTGTAACCGGCTTAAACTGGTTTTCTGTAATATAGATATTCATAGTCTTCCGGAATTTCTCATCACCGACTATATATCTAAGCATGTTTAATACTACTGAACCTTTATCATAAGTATTTGTTGTAGGACCCTCGCGGATATAGATCGGTTTCCTGTTTGATGAATCAACCCTTATGGAACTGTTGCTGTTCTTATAAATCTCGTAATCAAAATCATCCTTGCCATAAAGATGCTCGAAATACAGGCACTGGAAATATGTCGCAAAGCTTTCGTTAAGCCATATCTCATTCCAGTTCTTACATGTTAAAACATCGCCCCACCACTGGTGGGCAATCTCATGCGCTATCAGGCTGGTGGAATTGTAATCAGGCTCGGTCTTCTCATCATAAACGGAGCCATCATAATATACAATTGCGCCGGTGTTTTCCATTCCGCCGTATATAAAATCCTGCACAGCAACCTGGCGAAGTTCCTTCCATGCATACCTGTACCCGGAGTATTCAGAAAAGAATTTCACAATATCTGCAGTCTGCCTGTAAGAATTCTCACCCCACTTCCGCTGCCCCGGCGGGACATATGAAATGATCGGAATACCATTCCACGATGTGCTTATTGTATCCCAATTGCCAACAGCGAGCATTACAAGGTATGATGAATGCGGCTTATCATTAACCCAATGCCAGGTGGTTGTTAGATCATGATTATTTGTTTTGTCTACTAGGACTCCGTTTGATATAGTTTGAAATTTGGAATCTACATGAATTATAATTTCTGTCGTAGCCTTATCATTTGGATAGTCATAGCAAGGGAACCAATAGCGGTTATCTTCGCCTTCACCCTGAGACCATACTTCAAAACGTTTATTTGGAAATTCAGGGGTTGGATGAATAAAATACAATCCCTTTTCCGGATTAGTGACATTGTAACCGATTGAAAATTTTAAAGTATCTTTTTTACTGTAATTTTTATCTAAGAATATTTTAATTTTAGAGCCATTATATTCATATTTAAGATTTAAAATTTGGTTGAGCCAAACTCCATATATTTTCATACCAACAGCATCTAATTCAAATTCATGAAAATTTTCTTCAAGTGGTAAAAGTGTGGTAGTAACAACACCTGATATTTCGTTATTTTCAAAATGTATTCCAATACCAATAGCTACATGCTGAACGTCATAATTGCTTTTGCGTTCGGTGGGCTCCTGACCGAACATTTGTGAATAAATTGAAAAATTAAATAAGGGAATTAACAATAAATAAAGATAAAATGAATTTCTTCTCATTTTACGGGGACTTTATGATTTTTAAAAATTATCTGAAATTATAAAGTGTCATTAAAATAAAAAAGGGGAATTTATCCCCATGTTCTAATTGTAGTCGCAGCCTTCAGGCTGCGCGTTTAAACGCAAGCTGAAGCTTGCGGCTACAAATTCCTGATCTCAATTCTCGATCCAGATGCCATCTTCCTTCATTAAGTCAATAAGCTTATCCAGCGCTTCGGGGTATGGTATTCCGCGCTCTATTACTTCCTTACCGCGGTATAGTGATATCCAGTTGGGTCCTGAGCCTACAAAGCCATAATCAGCATCAGCCATTTCACCGGGGCCGTTAACAATACAGCCCATGATTGCAATTTTTACACCCTTTAAATGGTCAGTACGCTTCTTTATCATAGCAGTAGTAACCTGCAGGTCAAACTGTGTTCTGCCGCAACTTGGGCAGCTTATGTATTCAGTCTTTGATATCCTTGTTCTTGTTGCCTGCAGTATACCGAAGCTTACACGGTTTATAACTTCTATGCTGTTATCTGATTCGAGCCATATCCCGTCTCCCATTCCGTCAATAAGCATAGCGCCATGATCAGTTGCACTGCTGATCGTGAGGTCTTCGTCATCAAGTCCGCTATAGCTGTGGGAAAGAATTACCGGCGTTTCAATTCCTTTATTCATAAGCTCAATAATAAACCTGCGCTCTTCTGCCATTCCGTGAGCATTTTCTGTATTCAATACCAGCACACAGAATTTATCGGCTTTAACTGCATCAAGTAGTTCATATGTAATATCCTTTATAGTTAGAGACAGGAAATTTATCCTGTATGATTTTCTTTCAGCGGATAAATATTCTGCTGGTGAAAATAGCGGGAATGATTCAGACTTATTTTCCAGTGTCTTCCAGTAACTGTAATTAAAAATCTTCTTCAGTGTTCCGGGCAGAGCATAAGGCAAGTCATGAGAGCCTAAATAAATAAAATCAGGCGCCAGGTCACCAATATTCCACTTATCAAGCTTAGCGGAATAATCATATGATATTTTTGTAAGTGATGACGGTTCAGAATATTCCCCGGCATCAATGCTTAATATCACAATAGGCACATGATGGTTGCCTATCTTATCAGTTTCATATGTCTTTCTACGTTCATAACTGAAGGGATCATATGGGATATCGGATTGCGGAATGCCGGTTGCGGATTGACTTCCGGATTCATTAGCATTTACATCCGAAATCGACAATCCGAGATCCGCAATGTACTCATGATTTTGACGATTGCTATATCTCGCAACTATTCTGTTACAAACGGGAATTTCAAACTCGGGGTCTTCTGTTAAGGATACTCTTATTGTATCACCAAGGCCGTCTTCTAGAAGTGTACCGATACCCACAGATGATTTTATTCTGCCATCCTCGCCGTCACCGGCCTCGGTTACTCCAAGGTGCAGCGGGTAGTTCATCCCTTCTTCTTCCATCCTGTTAACAAGCAGGCGGTAAGCTTCAACCATAACCTGTGTATTGGATGATTTCATGGAAAGTATTATTTCATGGTAGTTAAGGTCACGGCAGATTCGCACAAATTCAAGAGCAGATTCAACCATCCCAATAGGTGTATCGCCGTAACGGTTCATGATCCTGTCTGAAAGCGAACCGTGATTGGTACCGATACGCATTGCTGTACCGTATTCTTTGCAAATTTTTACAAGGGGTGAAAACTGCTCATAGATCCTTTCAAGCTCTTCGTTATACATTTCATCAGTAAAACTAAAGACCTTAAATCTTTTTTTATCAGCGTAATTACCCGGATTTACTCTGACTTTCTCTACAATTCTTGCGGCAAGCTCAGCGGCATCAGGTTTAAAATGAATATCTGCTACAAGCGGTGTTTTATATCCTCTTGCATGCAGCTCATTTTTGATATTTTCAAGATTCTTTGCTTCCTTAACAGCAGGTGCTGTGATCCTCACAAGTTCACTGCCCGCTTCGATCATTCTAATTGACTGCTCAACCGTACCCTTGGTATCCATAGTATCAGTTGTGGTCATAGATTGCACACGGATGGGATTATCACCACCGATGCCAAGCGAACCTACCATAACGACGCGGGTTTTATATCTAGAGTATTTTGTTAAGGAATTGCAGTATTTTTTAGAGATTATCTGTGTATCCACTTAGTTATTAATATTTCTTTCTATCCGGGTCCTGCCTGTTATCATGTATATTAAGGATTAAAATTTCATTCTGTTTAATACTGTAGAAAATTGAATTTTGACGGGTGATAATTAATTTGTGATACCCTTTTTTTAATCCGGAAGAATTTCCTGATTCAGGAAATTGAGATAGCAATTGTAATTTTAGCTGCAGTATTTTCTCAAATTTCAAAGCGCTGTTAAATGACCATTCTTTTACAATATGATCAATGATCTTTAAATAATTCCTTAGTGCCTTGCTTGTCCACTTAATTTTTTTATCCATTCCCCGGAAATCTTCATTACTTCTTCATTGCTAATCAGATTATTTTCGTCTTCGCTTTCTATCCATGCTTCTTCCAGATCTTTTTTCTGTTCATCTGTCAGGTCATTCCAAAAATCAGAGCTGCTATGGTCTCGTTTATCTTTTAAGATCTCCAAAAATTCTTCAAGAATCTTCTTATCTTCAATTTGATCAAGTAACAAATGACAAACTTTTTTTATTTCTGTTGTTGACATATCTTAATTTTAATGTATCTTCTTGCTTGCTTCAAATAGTATGCGTTTTTCCTCTTCCGTCAGGTTTTGGTATCCGTCTTTGCCTATTTTATCTAAAATCTCGTCAACTTTTTCCTGTGTTATTTCTGAATCATTGTAATTATTCCCTTTGGAATAATAATCAGCATCGCTGATGTTATCACCTGTTGATGTTGTTGTATTATATTTATCGTAATAGCTGTTGCGGTAAATGTTAGTAGGCCGTTTAGTATTTAGCTTAGGCTTTTTATCAAAACGGAAAAGATCGTTCACATTATTACGCGTTATCAGCAGGTAGATAAATCCAACCAGGCCGCCGCCTAAGTGAGCAAAATGCGCGACACCGGAATTACTTGTAACTGAAAACAGCTCAATAGCCATATAAATAATTACAAAATACTTTGCCTTGATGGGGAAAAGAAAATAAATGAAAATTTCACGATTGGGGAAAAGCATACCGAATGCAACAAGTATTCCATACACCGCACCTGATGCGCCTACAGTTGGGAGATTGACCCCGGTGAAGAGTGGTGTAAGCAGTATTGTTGCGAGTCCCGCCCCAACGCCGCACATTAAATAGTACGTTAAGAATTTTTTTGAACCCCAGATATTTTCAAGTTCCATACCGAACATCCAGAGCGCGAACATATTGAGGAAAAGATGCCAGAAGCCGCCATGCATGAAGAGGTAGGTGAACAGCTGCCATGGGTAGAATGGAAATACGGCACTGCCAATTGGATTGAGCGCAAAATATTTCATGAAGAAAATTGATAGCGGCACACCGCCAACGCTGAATCCTGCAAAGATAAAGTACTGGAAAATAAATATAGCAACATTTGAAATGAGAAGATATTTGATCACAGGGGGGAACAATGCAAACCCGCCGAACATTGATGGCCGGTTGAATTTGAACCTTTGGTTGCTATACCTGTCTTTTTGTATGTTAAATATTCCCATTTACTTTTATTGAGCTAAAAACTTTACTTCTTCCTGCGCCTTATCAAGGTCTTCAGGAAAATCTATTTCCATACATTTATATTCTGAAACATCCACAGCATACATAGCGTTCCCCGTATCATAGAGCTCCTGGAACGATGCCTCGTAGAACTCGTTCACATTATTTTCCTTAACAATTTTGCGTTCAAGCACATCGCCCAGCTTCACAAAAAAATTATGGGAGAACCGCTCGATGCCGATAGATTCCCCGTAACTGGCATCCGGAGCCAAATGCTTCCCAATATGCTCAATTTTGTTAGTACTATCAATTATAACTTTAATCTCTTCATCACTTAATTTATGTCCCCTTTTTACTGCAAGGCAATCGATATGTTGAAATTCAAAAAGCTTGGAAATAATGCGGTAATCGAACAAAATATCGCTATCTAAGAGAATTGAATCACCCTTTATGTAGTTTTTGGTCATCCAAAGGGAATAACTGTTGTTATTATTCTCATAATCCGAGTTTGTGAGGTAAGTAATATCAAGCCCGGGGAATTTTCCGGAAATATGCTCTTTTATCATATTTTCCCTGTAACCTGTGACCATAACAAAGCTCGTTACTCCGTTTTTGAGGATATTATTAATTGTCATTTCAAGCAGAGTTTTGCCACCTACTATTAAAAGACATTTAGGTGTCGAATCCGTTAGCGGCTTTAGCCTTTTAGCCATACCCGCTGCTAATATTATTGCCTGCAAATTTTCCCCTTAATATAAACCACAAAAATACTGAAATTGGAGGTGAGAAACAGTGGAGAAAAAGAATACGTATTACAAGATTTAAAAAGTTTCTATATTTGGATATATATGCATTTGCATTTATTTGAATTTGAGGATTTTGAGTGGTTCCCTGATATAATAAGAAAGGGACAAACCGATTATCTTCATTATATGATAAATAAATTCAATATTTACAAACCCGCCGCAGGTATTATTAAAGATCTCATGGATAATTCAGGATATAACGGGATCCTGGACCTTTGCTCAGGCGGTGGCGGAGGAATGGATCTTTTTCAAACTGAACTTATGAAGATAACCGGAAAAGACATTAAAATTACACTAAGTGATAAATACCCTAATATAGAAGCATTTGAGAAGATCAAAGAAGATACAAATGGCAGAGTAGATTTTTTAAAAGAATCTGTAGATGTTTTGAGCGTTCCAGAAAACAGTAAATGCATCAGGACGGTTTTTTCGGCGTTCCATCATTTTAAGCCCGATGATGCGAGATCAATTCTAAAGCAGGCGGTTGATAATAACTTACCAATAGCGATATTTGAAGGAGCTGCCAAAGACATTAAAAACTTTTTAGGGATACTCCTGTTTACGCCAATAATCTTTTTATTAATTACTCCGTTTATGAGACCATTCAAAATGAGCAGGATATTTTTTACATACATCATACCGTTAATTCCAATTACAACAGTATGGGACGGGCTGGTTTCTATATTAAGAATGTACACGCCGGATGAAATGCTGGGTATGGCAAATTCTGTTACACAAAATGGCTATGTATGGAAATCAGGCAAAGTAAACAACAGTATTGGTACCTCGATAATGTATCTGACAGGATATAAATCAAATTAAATTATAGAATCTGATGGACTTAATAAAAGTTTTAACACTTATCGTTCAATTAGGTATGCCGCCTGCGTTTCCGGATGGTGACGCATCATTGCAGCAGGCACTGCCTGATAAGATTGAGGTCATATGCAAAGATGAAGGCTCAACTTATACAAACAAAATGCATACATTGCAGAACAGTCCGAAACTTGAAAAAACATCAGCATCTTTATTCACCAAAGATAATATAAAGAGCCTGTATATTTTTTTAACGCAAATTGATTCAACACACCTTTATGTTGAAGACTGTGACTACAGCATGCTTAAGTATTTAAGATATAAAACCCAACAGCAAAGCCTAAAATATAGGGTAGTGGATTCCAGTGACAGCTATGTAAATATTGAAAAGCTGCGCCAGGTGCAGTGGCAGCAGCCTATAGGAATGAAGATGTTCGAGAACGGTACGGTTTTTGAAACCACATTTGACAGCTATACAGAATACTGGGAGTGCGGCAATAAGCTTGATTACTCGCCTAAATACCCATACTCAAAGCCCAAGGATACACCGCTCAGAAAGAATTACACAGATGAACAAAATGAGGATCTTTACTATATATTAACTCATCCTATTATGGTACTTTCTGTTATTCCACTGGACGATATGAGCTATGAGCTGCCATATAACCTTGATGGCGCGTCATACGAAACAAAAATGGAATCAACCAAAGAAGGCAAAATTGAAGGAATGGCAATAGACCTGAATGCTGATAAAATTCCCGATGCTTTCTGGTACAACCAGATTGGCGACACTAAAATAGCTGAAGTTTATACGAGGCTATACATTAATGTTGGCGGAAAGTGGGTACTTTGGTGGTATACATATTTCAGAGAAATGTAATTTATACAGGATATAAAATAAGTTATGATAAAAGCGGTAATTTTTGATATGGACGGCGTTATACTTGATTCAGAGCCGTTCTGGAAAGAAGCAGAGATCAGGATATTTAATTTCCTTGGCGTGCCATTAACAGGTGAAATGTGCGAAACAACAACCGGCATGCGGCTGGTGGATGTTACAAAACTATGGCATGAAAAGTATTCATGGGATATTACCAAATATCCATATGAGAAAGTGAATAGAGATATTGTTGATTCATTAATAGAGCTGATAAAGCAAAAGGGTGAACTGAATACGGGCGTAACAGAACTGCTTGAAATGCTTAATTCAAAAGGGCTGCCAATGGCAATAGCATCATCAAGCGACATGAAAATAATTGACGCTGTTTTGGATAAATTCGGGTTAAGGAATTATTTCAAAGTAATACATTCAGCAGAATTTGAAGATTACGGCAAACCGCACCCTGCTATTTATATAACTACAGCGAAGAAACTCGGGGTTGAACCATCAGAATGCCTGGCAATTGAAGATTCATTTAACGGCGTAGTAGCTGCAATAGCCGCAAGAATGAAAACCGCGGCATACCCTGAGAAAACGAACTTCTATAATCCCAAATTTGCAATTGCTGATATTAAATTCAGGACCCTTAAAGATTTTACAGAAGAAGAATTCAGGCTGTTAGATAAATAGAACAAAGCTTCAGCACTATTGGTTTTATATCAACTATTAAATTTAAAGATGCTAAGAGCGCTAATTTTCACTCTGGTCTTATTTTCCAATTCTATGATCAAATCTCAGGATAGTACTTATACAAAAGATTTCATCTACTTCTGGGAAACCTTTAGGGATAACTATGGCTATTTTGATATAAAACAAACTGACTGGAATATGGTCAGGGAAATTTATCTGCCTCAGGCAGAAAAGGTAAGCAGCAGAAATGAATTTGTATCACTGCTTGAAAAAGTGATTAATGAACTTTACGACAGCCATACACACCCTCTTACGAATCTTTCTTCATCATACAGACTTGTTCCATCAGGACTTGATATTTGGCCTGAAATTGAAGGCGATAAATATATTATAAAAGAGGTAAGGATTGGCTCCGGTGCTGATATATGCGGTATAAAAGCGGGAATGGAAATTATTGCTTTAAATGATTTGCCAGTGGATGAGGTATTATTACAAATAACCGGTAAAGCAGTAGGAAATCCCGGTAAAGAGATCAAAGAATGGGCAATCAGAACACTGCTTGCTGGAAATTATGAAACTAAAAGAATTTTGAAGTTAAGATACGAAGGTGAGTTAATTACCAATGAGCCCGATAAAGAAAAAGATACTTACAGCTATTTTAAATACGATACAAACATTGACTGTAAAAAGTTAGAAGATAATACCGGTTATATAAAAATAAATAACTCCCTTGGTGATGATTATACAATCCAGGCGTTTGATAGCGCAATGACATCTTTGTGGGATACCAAAGGGATGATAATAGACCTCAGAGAAACTCCCGGCGGAGGAAGCTCGGTGGTTGCCCGCGGAATAATGAGCAGGTTCATTGATAAGCCAATGCCCTATCAAATGCACCAGGTACCCGCAGAAGAAAGACTTACGGGCGTAAAGAGAGGATGGATTGAATACGTTTACCCGAGAGGCATCATATATGAAAAGCCGCTTGTAGTACTTGTTAACCACTGGACAGGAAGCATGGGTGAAGGAATTGCAATTGGCTTTAACGGGCTTAAAAGAGCTGCAATTATTGGGACTAAAATGGCGGGATTGGTTGGTGCAAAATATGATTTCAGACTTCCAAATACGGATATTGGCGTAAGTTATTCCGCAGAGAAGTTATTTCATATTAATGGCACACCCAGAGAAAATTATGTGCCTGATGTTTTAGTGGAAATAAAAGATATTCCGGGAGACCAGATTCTGGCAGCAGGGATAAAATACTTAAAGGAAAATAAATAATTAACCAATTAAGTTATGCTGATAGCTATTGCGGGTCCGTACACTGCAGATACTGAAGAACAAAAAGCTATGAACCTAAAGGCTATGAATATTGCCGCAGCGGAAGTTTACAAAAAAGGACACCTACCTGTTATCGGCGTAAATGCATCGCTATATGTTGCTGATGAGCTTGCTGATATTCCGCGAAAAAAAGTTATAAGTGATATTTCTTTTGCAATTGTTGAAAGATGCGATGCAATATTAATGATTGGTTCATCTCCAGGCGCAGATCATGAGCGGGAATTAATAAGCGCAAAAGGATTACCCGTTTACAATTCACTGGATGAAATTCCGGAGGCAAAATGAATCCTCTCATACCAGTATATATTGATATTCTTTTATTCTTAATTGTTGCTTTGATAATTGCCTTCATTTTTTATTGCATTAAGTATTCGCTCGGTGCAATGAATGCAGATAAAAGCAAAGCTGTTAAGACTTATCTTGTAACTGCATTACTGGTAATTACATGGCTTGTGATCTCGGCAGTAACCGCATTGAATGGTACACTGCTTGATTTCACTTCAACACCACCCAAAATTATACTGGTTGTAATTCCACCTCTGCTTGCAATAATTTACATAAGCAGCTCAAAAAGAGTTAATGCAATGCTGAAAGAAATTCCGCCTGCGTGGCTTATTTATATTCAGTCATTCAGGGTATTGATGGAATTTTTGCTTTGGTCATTATTCATTAAGAATATTATACCGGTTCAGATGACATTCGAAGGAATAAATTATGATATATTAACTGGACTGAGCGCCGGTTTGGTTGGATATTATGCATTAAAGATAAACAAATGGCCGCGTATAGTTGGTCTTCTATGGAATTATGCAGGTTTGTTACTGGTAACAAATATTTTTCTTGTTGCCATACTTTCAACCCCAAGCCCTATGCGCCAGTTTTTTAATGAGCCTGCAAATACAGTTGTAGCATACTTCCCTTTTGTGTGGATACCCGCATTCATCGTACCGTTTGCTTATCTTATGCATGTGCTATCTATTAAACAGCTTATAAGAGGAAAGATCTTATGAGTGTTGTTTTGTATTCTGCAAGGCTGATGTTGAGAGAGCTTACAGCTGATGATGCGGAAATGTTCCGTAATTTTCTTTTAAGGAATAAGGAATTTTTCCAGTCTTCAGGGCCCGTTTACGATAAAGACTATGAATGCTTAGAGTATCACAGAAAAATGCTTGAGAGGTCAAAGACAGAATCAATTGACGGCAGGCATTACAAGTTCGGTATATTTAAGAAAGAAGATGAGAAGAGAATAATCGGTTCAGCCGCACTTTCCAATATTGCGATGGGAAATTTCAGGTCATGTTTCTTAGGGTACCGGATTGATGAGAAAGAAAATTCCAAAGGTTATGCCGCTGAGGCAGTGCAAAAAGTAATTGAGTACGGATTCGATGAGCTTAAGCTGCACAGGATGGAAGCTAATATAATGCCTTCCAACCCGGCCTCGATAAGAGTGGTTCAAAAACTTGGATTTACATATGAAGGTGACTCTAAAAAATACCTGCAGATAAACGGTATATGGGAAGACCACTCACACTATGTAATATTGAATGAGAAAATCGGATGAAAGTTATTTATATTTGAGTGTCCTATTTGTCGTAGTTCAAACGTTATGATCTTATAAGGCATTTTGTGAATTTAGATTAAAATAATTATGAAAGAATTTATGTTTTTGTTCAGAAATTCTGAAGAGGCTTTAAATAAGCTTACCTCAGAGGAAAAGAAACAGTATTATTCCAAATGGGGAGCATGGCTAAAGAGCTTTGCTGATAAAAAAATATATGTAGATGGTGACAGATTAAGTCCTACTGAAGCTGTAACAATTTCAGGTAAAGGAAAAACAATAACTGACGGACCCTATATTGAATCAAAAGAAATAATTGGCGGATACGTAAGGATAAAAGCAAAGGATATAGAACAGGCTGTTCAATATGCTGAAGATTGTCCGCTACTTGAAATAAACGGAATAGTAGAGATCAGGGCAAGTTTTGAAGAATAATTATAATTCTAAATATTAATATTATGAACGAATTTTTATTTTTATTCAGAAGTGAGGAAAAAAACATTCAATCACTTTCCCCGGATGAAATGCAGGAATATATTTCAAAATGGGCGGTATGGACAAGGAGACTGAATGATTCAGGTAAACTGAAACACGGTGATAAATTAAGCTGGACGGATGCCACGGTGCTGAAAGATTTCGGGAATGCAGTAACAGATGGGCCATATATCGAATCAAAGGAAGTAATAGGCGGTTATATGGTAATTTTGGCTAATGATATGAGAGAAGCCTCAGAAATTGCAAAAGAATGCCCAATTTATAATGTAAAGGGTTCTTTGGAAGTACGTACCAGCACCCAGCATATGTAGAATTTACCTGTGAAAAAATTTCTTTCCGGATAAGTGTCCTGTTTTATCTCCGCATAATCGTCTTAATAATGTAAACAAAATTTCATAAATTAAACAAAAAACAAAATGAAAGATTACTTATTATTATTCAGAGGCGGCGACATGCAGGGCATGAGCGACGAAGCAAAAAGTAAAAGCATGGAAAAATGGGGCGCATGGATCGGCGGACTGGCAAAAGAAGGCAAGTTCTCCGGAGGTGATCCTCTCAGCAAAGAATCACGCTTAATTTCAGGCAAGAAAATGGCGATCACAGACGGGCCATTTGCTGAGGCCAAAGAAATTATCGGAGGATACCTTTTAGTAAAAGCCGAAGACCTGGATGGAGCAACGGAGATATCCAAAGGGTGCCCAATATATGAATATGGCGGCGCTACCGAGATCAGAGAGATACGTCATATGGATATGTAATTTATTGATATCTGAAAATTGGATGTAATAGAAAATAAAAACAACAATGATCTGGCAAGCCATCTTTTCCGAGTAGAATCGGGGAAGATGGTTTCTGTTTTAACCAGAATTTTCGGGCTCTCACACATAGAAATTGCCGAAGATATCGTTCAGGATACTTTTCTGAAGGCGCTCAATGATTGGGGCTATAATAACATTCCCGAAAATCCTCAAGCCTGGCTTTACAAGGTTGCAAAAAATAAGACTATAGATTATCTCCGTCACCAAAAACACGTTCAGGAATATGAATCAGATCTTAATCACTTACTTAAATCCGAATGGACGCTTTCATCATCGGTTAATAATATGTTCTTAGATAATGAAATAGAAGACAGCCAGCTCAGGATGATATTTGCATCCTGTCACCCTGTGTTACCGCAGGAGTCACAGCTTGCCTTAACTTTAAAAACACTTTGCGGCCTCAGCATCAGAGAAATATCACGGGCACTTTTAACAACTGAGGCGAATATCAATAAAAGGTTATTCCGCGCAAAGCAAAAGCTGCGTGATGAACATTTGAAATTTGAAATACCAGAGGGTGACCGGTTACTCGAAAGAATGGATTCAGTTTATAAGGTCATATACCTGTTATTTAATGAAGGGTACAGTTCAACTGAATCAGAAAAAATTATCAGGAAAGACCTTTGCGCTGAGGCATTAAGATTATGCCAGCTCTTAAGCGAGCACACTGTAGGCGATAAACCTAAAACATATGCCCTGCTTGCACTCATGTGTTTCCATGCATCAAGGCTTGATGCACGTACGGATGATAAAGGATACATTATACTCCTTAAGGAGCAGGACAGGCAGCTATGGAACAAAGAGCTTATAGCTAAAGGATTTGAGTATGCCTCAAAAGCATCAGAAGGAAATGAACTCACTGAATATCATATTGAAGCAGGAATTGCGGCTTACCATTCATCAGCATCCGGTTTCAGTGAAACCAACTGGGAGGCCATACTGAGGCTTTATAACATGCTTGAAAAAATAAATCCTTCACCTGTTACGATATTAAATAAAGTTATTGTAGAATCTATGATAAGGGGAAGCGAATATGCTTTAGCAGAACTCTTGAAAATAGGCAACCTTGATAATTACTATTTGTATCACACAACTCTTGCACAATTTTACAGTGAAACAGGTAATAAGGAAAGTGCGAAAAAACATCTTGAGCTTGCACTTGGACTTACCAACTCCCAGCCCGAAATTTTGTTAATTAAGAAAAGACTTGATGAAATGGTGCTTAATTAAGGCTTTCAATATTGAAAGGCAGGAGCGCATCTTCTATAGTTCCTGAACCGGGAAAAAATGACACTATTTTTTGCAGAACTTCATCAAGTATCGCGTCGGGACATGATGCGCCGCTGGTAAGTATTATTTCAACAGGTTTATCGTTTCCGTTCTTAAGCCAGTCATCAGTTATTGTTTCCACATTATCATGAATGTTATAATGGCTTATCACATCATCTGAGATTATCTTTTCAGCTCCGGAAATGAAGTATACAGGCAGTTTTTCTTCGCATAACTCCACAATATGAGATGTATTAGAGCTGTTATAACCACCCACAACTATTGCAAAATCAGCATTACTGTTCAATAATCCTATGGTTGCCTGCTGATTATCAGAAGTAGCATAGCATAATGTATCACTGGTATCAGCGTAATGATCTTTGATCTTAGCTGAGCCGAATTTTTCTTCCATTGTTGCCTTTAACATATCAGCAATAGATTGTGTTTCACTGGCAAGCATTGTGGTCTGGTTAACAACACCAACTTTTTCAAGGTCTTTATTAACATCAAAACCTTCTGAATGTTTACCGGCAAATAAAGTATAAAATTCTCCTGCCGGAATTTTACCGAAAATTATATCACATAATAATTTTGTCTCCTCAATATTACGCACTATTATAGTGGGTGAGTTCTGCCTTGAATGCGAGAACGTTGCAATTGTCTCTTCGTGGTTATACTTACCGTGGACTATAATAGTATAGTCCTTTTTCCCAAGTGCTTCGGCGCGGTTCCAGACCTTTTCCACAAACGGACAGGTTGTGTCATACTTATAAGGATCTATCCCCCTATCGCTCAGAATCTGCTGAATTTCAAGTGTTGTACCGAAAGCGGGGACAATGACAATATCATCTGTTTTCAGATCATCCCATGGAATTATCTGCCTGCCATTATGCTCGCGGATGAATTTTACACCTCTTGAGCTTAAATCCTCGTTAACCTTTGGATTATGGATCATTTCGCTAAGCAAATAAACCTGCTTACCGGGATTTTGCTCAAGCGACCTGTATGCTATTTCAATTGCATTTTCTACACCGTAACAGAAACCAAAATGCCTTGCGATCAAAAATTTTACGGGACCGAAATCCAGCACCGAAGGAGTATAATCTTTTTTCCTTGGGTCGGTAATTTTCCTGGAATCCTTAACAACAGAAATTACAGGGCTGCGGTAATATATAGGTATATCAAACTTTTTCATGTTTTTTCTGACGCAGATAACGCAGATTTTTTATGATTTCTTGTTAATACTTTTCTTTTAATCTCTATTTTTTCGCCAAAGTTTATCAATAGACCTACTTCCAAATTCGTGGCTTTTAAATAATTGACCAGTTGAACTTCATGAATTTTAGCAAGAGTTTCAATTGCTTTTAATTCTACAATAACTAACTCATTAACTAATATATCACAGCAGTAATCACCTATATTTTCACCTTCAAAGTAAACTTTTATCGGATGCTCGCATATGATATCAAATCCTTTTTCCCTAAGTTTTTTTGTTAAAGCTCTTTTATAGACACTTTCCAGGAAACCACTACCTAATGCGTTATAAACATTAAATGCCTGTCCTATTATTTCTTCGGTTAGTTCAGAATGTAAATAATTTTCGTTGTCTTTTATCATATCTATCAGCGGTATCTGCGTCGATTACTTTATCATGGGCATGTTTATGCCGAATTTCTTTTCATTCTCAATCGCCTGCTCATAACCGGCATCGGCGTGGCGGACAATTCCCATTCCCGGGTCATAAGTCAGCACTCTTTCTAATCTTTCCCCGGCTTCTTTGGTTCCATCAGCAACAACAACCATACCGGAGTGAATTGAAAGCCCGATCCCGACTCCCCCGCCGTGGTGCAGCGATACCCAGCTTGCCCCGCCGACCGCATTTAACGCAAAATTGAGGATTGGCCAGTCAGCAATTGCATCAGAGCCATCCTTCATTTTTTCTGTCTCACGGTTTGGTGATGCCACACTTCCGCAATCAAGATGATCACGTCCGATAACAATTGGCGCCTTAACCTTGCCGTCACGAACCAGCTCATTGAAAATTTTACCCATCTTAGCTCGTTCGCCGTATCCAAGCCAGCAAATCCTTGCAGGTAATCCCTGGAAATGAACTTTCTTCTGCGCATGCTCAATCCATCTTGCAAGCGCCTTATTTTCAGGGAATGTTTTCAAAACATATTCATCGGTCACCAAAATATCATTTGGGTCACCAGAGAGTGCAACCCAGCGGAACGGGCCTTTACCGTCACAAAATAACGGGCGGATGTATTCTGGTACAAATCCAGGGATATCAAACGCGTTATCTAATCCTGCATTAAACGCTTCACCGCGGATGTTGTTTCCATAATCAAAAACAATTGAGCCGCGCTTCTGGAACTCCAGCATTGCCTGGCAGTGACTAACTGTCGTCTTTCTTGCAAGGTTTATATATGTATCAGGATCAGATTTCCGCAAAGCAAGAGCATCTTCAAACTTCATTCCCATTGGCACATAACCGTTTAACATATCATGAGCAGAGGTTTGATCAGTAACAATATCGGGGATTATATTTCTTTTCAATAATTCAGGCAGTACTTCTCCTGCATTGCCAACAAGTCCAACTGACTTAGCTTCTTTATCCTGAACTGCTTTATTTATTAAATTGATAGCTTCATCAATATTTTCAGTAAGTACATCACAGTATCCTGTATCAATTCGTTTTTGTATCCTGCTTTTATCGACATCAATTCCGAGTATAACAGCGCCGTTCATAGTAGCAGCAAGGGGCTGAGCGCCGCCCATACCGCCTAAACCTGCGGTTAGAATAAACTTACCGGATAAGTCACCATTAAAATGTTTATCAGCACATGCTGCAAAAGTTTCATATGTGCCCTGTAGAATTCCTTGTGAACCGATATATATCCACGAGCCTGCTGTCATCTGTCCATACATTGTGAGACCTAGCGCATCAAGTCTTCGGAACTCATCCCATGTTGCCCATGCGGGAACCAGCTGTGCATTGGAAATAATTACCCTTGGAGCGTTTGTGTGTGTTTTAAATACTGCGACAGGTTTGCCTGACTGTACTAGGAGGGTTTCATCTTCATTTAAATTTTGTAAAGATTCAATAATTTTATCATAACATTCCCAGTTCCTTGCAGCTTTACCTCCGCCGCCATAGACAATCAGGTCCTCGGGTCTTTCAGCAACATCGGGGTCTAAGTTATTCATTAACATACGCATAGCGGCCTCAGTTATCCAGTTTTTACAGGTTAACTTATTGCCGGTCGGAGCTTTGATTATTCTTTTGGACATAGTAATAAATAGGATTAAGGTACAAAGATAAGGGTTTTATAGAATGTTTAACAGGTGTAAAAGACTACACGATATTCTATTTATATAAATTAGATCACGCTGCATGCAAATTAGAATTCTCTTTTTTCAAGTTTTTATATCCGAAAAAGAATACTATAAAAACCATAATAATACTTATTATCCAGGAAGCATAATTAAACTGAGAAATTAAAGTTATATGCTCTCTGTAAATTTCTGTTTGAACATAATATTTTCTCCAAACACTTAACCAATTCAATCCATAAATAGACATAAAAATTATAGAAATAAAAATTATTACAGAACTAAAAGAGAAATATTTAAGAAAACTACCTTCATTAAAATGGAAATTTACCTTATTAAAAAAAAATTTAGATTTTTCAGTAAATAACCATGCAACAAAAGAAAACATCAAAACAATTGCAGATATCTGTAAAGCATAGATTACATATGTCCAAGTTAACAGATTAATATCAAAATATATACAAACAGCATAGGACAAAGAATTAATAATATTAATAATATGAGTAATAATTCCTAGAGCAATAAAACCAATAATCATCCAGAATAATCTTTTTTTTATACCTTCCCAAATATTTAGTTTTTCAAACTCATTCGATAAAGTATTGATACAACCAATCCTTTTCTGAGCCACCCAGAACGCTTCTTCATCATTTAATCCTGATTTTCTCAGGTATTCAATTTGTTCAGCTAAGTGATTTTCAAGCTCATCAATATTCTCATTTGTAAATGAATCATTGAATTTAAGATTTTGTTTCCAGTTTAGAATATTATTATTCAGGTCAAACATGATTTATCCTCCCAAATTCTGTTTAGAGTTGTATTAACAAGATTCCATTGTTTTTGTTCTGCTGAAAGTGCGGTTTTGCCTTCTTTTTTTATCTTGTAATATTTTCTTTTTCTGCCTTCATCTGATGTTTTCCATGTTGATTCGATGAGATCCTGCGCTTCAAGCCTGTGCAGAATAGGATACAACATACCATCAGTCCACTCCATATTACCACCGGATAGTTTCTTTACTGTTTGGATAATTTCATACCCATAGCTTTCCTTATATAATAATATAGAAAGTATTAATGGTTTTGCAGATGCCGCAACAAGATCTTTTGACTGCATAGAACTGAAAATTTAATTATACATAGCACTTCTATGTAAATATACATAGCAAATCTATGTATGTCAAGTAAATAAAAATGGGATTGTATTATTTTACTTTCGGGAGGTCTAAAGAAGTGTCAATTTTTTCCTGCATACGCCAGATCGCCTGACAAGGGAATTTATTTTCGTAGAGTGCGCGGCTCATCATAACTGAATCAACGCCAAGTGTTTCGAGCTCCTGAACTTTCATAAGGTCCTGGTAGTTCGATATACCACCGGCAGCAGTAACTTTTAAACCTGTTTCTACTGCAATTTTTTTTAAGCCTTCTATATCCGGACCCATTAGAGTTCCTACGCGTGCTACATCCTGGTAAATGATACGCTCAACACCAAGTTTTTTCATGCCAAGCGCGAACTCCAGAGCGTGAATGTTTGTCACATTTCCCCAGCCATCTTTAACAAGGTAGCCGTTTCTTACATCAACGCTTATGGCAACCTTGCTTTTACCGAATTCATCAAGAAGTTTCTTAATGAGATCTATATTATCAATTGCTGATGTACCGATGACTATTCTATACACTCCAAGTTCCTTAATAAGCTGTTCTGCTATTTCAAATGTCCTTATACCGCCGCCAAGCTGGATGGGTACGCCGACTGTTTCAGTAATTTCTTTGATGAGCTCATAATTTTTTCTTTTACCTGATACAGCCCCATCAAGATCGGATATGTGTATTACCTTCGCGTTTTCCTTGCGGAAAAGCCTTGCCATGCTCAGAGGACTTTCGGAATAATATAGGGTTTTATCTTCAAGGCCTTCGACCATTCTAACTGAGCGTCCGTTCTTAATATCAATTACAGGTATTACAAGCATAAATATTACTTACCGGCTTTAATTACTTTATAAATTTTATAGTAGCGAGGCGTTGGATCTGAAATGCCCAGACTTGGGAATTTTTTTGTCAATTGAAGCTGCAAACCATATTTACCAAATTCAGTCACATTGCTTGTTTCTGAGCTATCCCTATCAATTACATAGTCGGCTTCAATAAACTTTAGCAGTTTGTGAGTCTCCATCCGGTCTTCAAGCGGTGCTGACATTATCTCTTTATTCAGAGCAAGATCCCTGTTAACGAGAGCAGCCGCATCTATAATATACCTGTTGGAATAATATCCGACAGCCCCAACATCGTTCAATAGAATTTTGGCTTTTGGATCAGAATTCTGTTTAAGCCAATCTGCAATCGGGATAAAGCACTCATTAACACCCTTAGTAAAGTCATCAGTGCTTGGTTTGACAAATTTATAGAATATAAATTGCGAATAAAATACTGAAAGAAGAATTACTGCAATTATAACATATTTTTGGTTAAACTTCAGATTTTCAATTGATTTAAGTCCAATAATTATGAAAAATGGAGAAACTATGAGCAGATAACGTGAGATTATGTCGGCATCAGTAACAATATAAAGCAGTACCAGCGCAGCTATCCATAAAAACAAAGGTGCGGTTTGCTGAAAACTTTTCTTCTTAATGGCGAACAATACAAAAACAGCTGTCAATAGTAATTCAACTAAACCTGCTCCCGCAAGAGTTTTAGATATTTCTTTGATCTGCTCTATGAAAACCGCCGGATTTAAAGTAAATGTTGATTTCCCCAAAGCAGTATTCGGGATAAATGTTCCAAAACTTATCTTAGCATATATTAGAAATATTAATACAGGGATTGCAGTCAGCAGAATATATTTTACAAATTGTAGTAACTTTAAATCTTTTTGTTTTATCCCGTTGAATAATATCACCGAAGACAAAACCAAAAACAAAACAAATCCCTCGGGTCTTGTTAAGTAAAATAAACCCAGCAGGAAGAACATTCCTTTATATTTTTGAGTATAGTAAAGCAAAAAGATCCACACAACCAGCATGACTGCCAAGCTGCATTCCATTCCGGTAAACGCCCACCTAACAAACCACGCATTCAGTATAAATATTGCGGTTGCTGCGTAACGCATCAGATTATCTTTAAAGAAAAATGAAGCGAGCCTGAAAAACAGAAATATTGATATAAATGCGCACAATAAATCGGCAAATTTTGAAAACCAATACGCATTAATGCCGGCAACATTTGGAAGCGTTAACACCAATACCCAAAGCGGGCTTGTGACTCCGTAACTCTCTTCACCCGGGTTGAATGAAAATCCGTTACCTGCAGCTATATTTTTGGCGTATTGAAGATAAATATAGGTATCATCAGGGGCATAACCTTTTTTCTGATAGATATTCCCAATAACCAATAATCCGGCTATTAATATTATAATATAAAAGATACTCTTATTCAATATTCTTCTTCTTACTATATACTGTTATAAATTTATACACAAAAGAAATTCTATAATTACTTTCAATAATAGTTTCCATGCCGCTTAAGAAGGCGTTATCGGTAGCATCAAGTACAATTATATCCGGAATTGATTCAGTTACCAGCCGCCGGTAGTCAATTGTTGATATCAACCCATATTTATTCTTTGTATCCGGGTCTATAAAATCATATATGTAAGAAACTGCATAATTTTCCTTGTATATAGTTTCTTTATTTGAAAATGCAGTTAATCCTTCCCAGCTTGAAAGCACTGTTTTTCCCTTAAGCCCGTTTAATTCATTTACAAAATAGCTTAATTCTACCGGATTTGGAGGAAGTTTTCCGTTGAACAGGTATTGTTTAAAATGATAAATACTTAGCGGTGAAGTTACAATATATAATATTAAAATAATATACAATGCGTTCTTTGGCGTAAATTTGCCAAAAGGAAATCTTCTTTCAGCAATAAGCTTTCGATATCCCATTACCGACAAAACTATTAATAATGGCAGAAAAGTAACATGATATTCAGTCAGCATCCTGCTGAATAAATGCAGCGAAAAAAACAGCACATAATTAATTAAAATAAATGTAGTTGCAGGCATCAACTCCTTGAAAGAAAAAAAAGAAAGAGCACTTACAATTAAATTTTGAGGGAAGATAAAGAATAATATGAATACTTTAAAATCTTCAGAAAACCTTGTAAGAGGTAAATACATTGAATTGATCAGGTAAATATCAAAATACAATTTATTCAGATCCGGTTTAAGATAGATCCAAAAGGTAATCGCCGGCAAGATCAATGTTACCAAAAATGGCATTATTACCTTTGATATTCCAAAGAATAGTTTATTATCAATTGCAGAGCCTGTTACACCGGATGTTCTCTTTCGTAAAATAATATAGACTGAAAACAAAATTATAAACAAAACATTTAAAGCAAAAACTATTTTAGTGAAGAGCAAAAGACTGAAAAATAAGGAAGCAGGATATAGATATTTTGTTTTTCCGGGCTCCTGCAAAAATTTAAAGTAGTAATATATACCGGAAGAAAAGAGCAATATAGAAAGTGAATATATTTTTATTGTTACAGCCCAATCTATAAGAAATATATTGAGCCAGAAAAGTACCGTGAATAAAAATTTTGATTGTGAATCTGAATCTTTAAAAAATGTTTTGGAAAGTATAAGATATGATATAATAAGAAAAATACAGGAAAGTATTCTGCCGGCAAATAAGCTGTATATTCCAAAATTGCATACAGGCATATAAGCAAAAAGCATCAATGGCATTTGATGGAATACAAAATCCAAATATGGCATTTTACCTTCAAAAAACATTGATTTAGCTGAAATAAGGTAATAAGTTTCGTCATGGTTTATGGGTCTGAAAAAGACGAATAGGGTAAGTATAGCCCCCGCAAAGAAATAAAAGACCAGGAACTTCCATTTCGCGAACTCTGAGATATTTTCTTTCGATCTGCTAATTACCATAGCTTAAAAATATTACTGAGGTGGTTTCAATTTGAACTCACGTAGTTCTGCTTAACTCCTTTTGGAAGCTGAACCTGAAAATCTTTAAGACTCTCAGATAATTTTGCAAGTTCTTTATCATTTACAGCATAAAATGAAACTACTGAATCACCCGCGATTACATTATTTTCTATTGTCCATGTCCCGGCTTTTAGCCACTCTCCGGGCAATTCGCTTTTATCACCATCTTTAAACCATGAATCGTAAACAATTGCAATTTTCACATTATATTTTTCACATGCTCTCCGGATATCTTCAGTTACAAATTTTCCGGATCTTCTTTTTTGAGAGATCTCTAAGTTTGCCAGGCCCCAAAGGTCAACGCATTTAATATCGGCAAAATAATTGGATGCGCCAATATCATTTAGGGCAACGCCATCTCCCTGATAATATTTCTTCAAAAATTGTCCCATCTGATACTGCTGTTCATAAATATTGGTTGATGCCACAGGTGTTTGGATATTTAGCTGTATACCCTGTACAAGAAAATAAACCATAGGGAAAATGATCAAAATCGTAATTAAAACAGATTTTAAAGCAATTTTTTTTCTGAAATCTTTCAATAAATATTCAAATAGTAATATAGAAAAAACAAATATACCCAGGGCAACCAGAAATGATTGGTACCTGTATGACCATCCCGATTTTGAGTAAGCTGCATACAGTACCAAATTAACCCCAAATAATAAGATCAAATATGTGATCTTCATATTCAGGATTGGTCCATAGCGGCTTTTTGAAATATAATATATGACTGCTGAAAATATTAATAAGCTTAAAATTATGACGACTGTTAATTTCCCCGGCAGAAAAATATCCAGAAGAACTGCAGAAAAACTGAAAAGACCGTTAAATGAAGTAATATCGGGAAAACTTCCTTTCAGCAAAAGTGAGTTAGGGAAAAAGGACCAGCCGTTTTTAATGGAAAATATTCCGAAAATAAATACCGGAATTAAAGAGCATATAAGAATTAATAAACCTGTCAGAAATTTCCTCTTCAAAATAAATAATAATGATGCAATGAAAACAAGGAATATTCCTTCATATCTGA